>JADFOC010000198.1 GCA_022563075.1 Pseudomonadota bacterium | reverse complement strand
AGGTGCTATGGACTGAATTCCCATATTTTTCATTAACCGGCGCATGCGTTTCCGGCCAATTGAATAGCCATCACGTTTTAAATGTCTGACAAGCTGTCTGGAGCCATACCAGGGGGTTTTAAGGTATTGTTTGTCGATTATCTCCATCAGTTTTAGTTCTTCTGAATTAACCGGCTTTGCGGTATAATATAGCCCAGTTCGGGATACATCCAGTAATTCACACTGTCGGGATATACTTACTATTCTTTGTTCCATTTTGACCATTTTTCGCCTCCGAGTTATTTCAACCCCTCGAAGGCATTGGATAAAAAATCACGTTCCACCACAAGTTCACCGATTTTAGCCTGAAGAGTTTTAATTTGCTTCTCTTCAGGTATACTCTTGGATTTCGCGCCTTTGGCAAAAGATTCCTTTATACCTTCAAGAGCCTCACGTTTCCATTTGGCAATCATATTGGAGTGAACATTAAACCGGCTGGATAATTGAGCCTGCGTACCTTCTTCTTTAATGGCGGCCGTGAAGAACCCTTCGCCGGCGAAGACCGTATCCTGATCCCTTCGCCGCAGGTTAAGACCTATGACCTGAAACCGGAGATGTCTGCCTTCGAAGTCACCGACAAATTAGTAGATGCGATTCACTCGGGTAAGTACGACGTTATTATCTGCAATTATGCCAATGCCGATATGGTGGGACACACCGGCAACTTCGACGCCGCAGTAAAAGCGGTAGAGGCTGTGGACCTGTGTCTTGGCCGCATTGTCGAAGCCATAGCAGAGACTAACAGTGAGCTCTTAATCACGGCCGATCATGGCAATGTGGAACAGATGTTGGACCCGGAAACCAATCAGCCACTAACCTCCCACACCAACGGCCCGGTACCGCTGATATACGTCGGCACCTCCGACTTACAGCTTGTCAGCGGTGGCAGCTTATCTGATATTGCACCCACACTGCTCGCGCTATTAGACATTCCCATTCCGAACGAGATGACCGGCGAGGTGTTGTCCCGTAATGCTAACGATACTCTCCAGGAAGCTAAGCAAGTTTAGCAAGACGTGCCAGGTGCCACAGATGCATCCCTTTTCCAAATCATTAATTATTTTACTGCAAGTGTCGCTGGCATTGTTGGCTCAAGCGGATGTATTCGCGGCAGACAACAATAGAAAGCCGCAGCAAGAATTGGATGCCGTCAGTACCGCCATCGTCGAGATTCAATCCTGGCTGCGAGAAGCCAACGACCGCCACTCCACGCAGGAACAAAACCTGCACCAGGCTGAAATGGCAATCGTCAGAGTCGATCAGGCTGTTGCCGCGACTCGAATGTCACTGGGTGAAACCGAATCTGCAATGGACTCGCTTCGAATCAGGAGTACACAACTGCAAGCGGCTAAAACACAACAGAGCGATGCCTTGGCCCAGACGATTCGCGCCGCCTACATGACTGGCGAGCAAAGCATGCTAAGACTGCTGTTAAATCAGCAAGACATTTCCCACAGCGCCCGCATGCTGCATTACTACCGGCTATTTTCCGCATCCCAGATCGAAAAGATCGAAGTGTTTCAAACCACCCTGGATGACATCGCCAAGGTAAATAGTGAACTGACGTCCACAGCTAGCCAACTGTCTACGCAACAAACCAAATTGAACCGGCAAATGCTGGCTCTGAATACGGCCCGAGCGGAAAGAGAAAGAGCCATCGTCGTACTCAACGCCAGCATCACTGCGCGCGGCTCGGAATTGGAACAACTGGAGATCAATCAGGCTGAACTGCAACAGCTTATCGAACAGATCAATCGAGCCATCGAGCGCACTCCCGCCTCGGTGGCCTTAACGTCATTCGTGCAACAACGCGGCAAGCTGGCTTTGCCTGCCGCTGGGGCCATTGTCAGTCACTTCGGCTCCCGTTATGGCGACGGCAATCTCACCCGGCAAGGCATTACCATCGGTGTTAGCGCAGGCACGCCGGTACAGGCAGTGCACGCTGGCCGCGTGGTGTTTTCGAATTGGCTTAGAGGTTCCGGCCTGCTGGTTATCGTGGATCATGGCGATGGCTACATGAGTCTGTATGGCGCCAACCAGGGACTGGCGAAAGCCGCGGGGGACTGGGTCGATGCCGGGGATATCCTGGCAACCTCCGGCAGCGGGTCAGACCGCAATACGCCTGGGCTATACTTCGAAATACGGCATCACGGTGCGGCGCAAGACCCATTGCATTGGCTAAGTAACTGAAAATAGTCATTAATTTTAAATCACGAGCGATCGGAATTTTTCTTGCTGAATCGGGCTCTTATAGGTATTAACAAAGCTCTGAACAAATTTGCCTATTTCCGTATAAACTGAAACTATAGGGTCGTTGCTAAAACCAAGCGCAGAAATCAAACTCAGGATTTAATTATGATTTTTCCCCGACGTATACATCGCAGCCTGCTGATGCTGGTTCTCACTGGCGCCGTGTCTGCATCGTTCAGCGCTAGTGCACAACAGGAAAAGGCACCGCTGCCCCTGGAAGAAGTGAGGATGTTCACCGAAGCGCTGAATCGGATTCGCATGTCTTACGTGGAAGAAATCGATGACCGTACGCTATTGGAAAATGCCATCCGCGGCATGCTGGCCGGACTGGACCCGCATTCCTCTTACATGGCTGGCAACGACTACGACACTCTGCAGGAAAACACTACCGGTGAGTTCGGTGGCTTGGGAATCGAGGTAGGTAGAGAAAACGGCTACATCAAAGTCATCAGCCCGATCGATGACACACCCGCTGATCGGGCTGGGATTAAATCCGGCGATCTCATCATTCAAATAGACAACAAGCCACTGCGTGAGATGTTACCCGATGAAGCGGCTCAAATGATGCGCGGCGAGCCCGGCTCGGAAGTAACCATTACCATCGCTCGGGAAGGTCAGGAACCGTTCGATCTAACTATCGTGCGAGAAGTAATTGCTATCACCAGTGTTCGCAGTCGCATTCTGGAGCCGGGATATGCCTACATTCGCATCTCGCAGTTCCGCGTCAACACCGGCACTGAACTGGAACACGAAATCGAAGAACTCTATGCAGAAAATAAAGACCTTAAGGGCATGGTGTTAGACCTGCGCAATAATCCCGGCGGAGTATTGCAGGCCTCGGTCGCCGTAGTTGATTCCTTCATCAGCGAAGGCCTCATCGTCTCTACCAAGGGCCGGCTGGAACGGACCGATATGGAATTTTCCGCCACCCGTAAAAATGTGGCCGGCGACATACCTCTGGTGGTACTGATCAATAACGGCTCAGCCTCGGCCTCTGAAATTGTAGCCGGCGCACTACAGGATCATGGCCGCGCCATCATCATGGGTACCCGCAGTTTCGGCAAGGGCTCGGTACAAACCGTATTACCACTGGCCGATAATCGCGCCATCAAGCTCACCACATCGCTTTACTACACACCAAGCGGTCGCTCAATTCAGGCACAGGGCATCGACCCGGATATCGTTGTCAGCGAAGCATTCGTAACTCGACGTTCAAGAAATGTTGCCCAATACAATGAAGCTGATCTCGAGGGACACCTGCAAAATGGCAACGGCGAAGCAGCACAGACCGATGCAATAGCTCGAGCGTTGATCTCCGCCGAAGAAGTGTTGGTAAACGACTACCCGCTTAACCAGGCGTTGAATGTGTTGAAAGGAATTAATGCGTTCAAACCACCGCAACCGGTAAGTACTGCCGGGTCGTTCGCGCAGCGTTCTACCAACTAAGCCATATAGCCCACTCTTGGTAGTACACTCAGAGGCCTTCTCTCCTGGCGCCTGCTAATTCGCGTTGAATTTATAGAGTTAGTACTTTCTGCTTGGTGGTTTTCCTGCATGAAATAAACACAGTGCATCTGCACCAACCAATATTGATCTGGTTCTCATCGATAAAAACCACAACTTACGACGTGGACTGTCGCATGCTTTGACAATCAGGTGAGGCCAGAAGTTCGGCGGCACACGGACAGAGCTTGCGTACAATCTCGTTACTCAGCGACAGCAACCGTACTTATCTTGGTGGGATGTCTCAATCGACGATGACTTCCTCTAGTGGGAACAAGATACCAGTCCTCTGCTACCAATTGTCTCGTCAGTTTCCCGACCTTCGTGCATTTTACATCGACCGAGTCCTTCTGGCCGATTCAATTTAATGCATGACATTAGCCTAGTCGGAGAAGTGGATTTGGTGAAATTTTAATCTGGATTGTCTCTAGCGACGTACTTCGATTCCTTTCTCAGCCATATACTGTTTGGCCTCTTGAATCGAGTACTCCTGAAAGTGAAAGATACTAGCAGCCAAGACGGCATCCGCTTCACCTTCCAGCACACCATCGACCAGATGTTGCAGATTACCCACGCCACCGGACGCAATAATTGGCACTCGCACCGCGTTACTCACAGTTTTATTAAGTGCCAGGTCGAATCCTATCTTGGTGCCATCGCGGTCCATGCTGGTTAACAGGATTTCGCCGGCGCCGTAGTCCACCATGCGCTTTACCCATTCGATGCAATCGATGCCGGTTGGCTTGCGACCGCCGTGAGTAAAGATCTCCCATTTGAGTGGTTCGCCCTGCGTAGAAACCTGTTTGGCATCCACGGCCACAACGATACATTGCGAACCAAATCGTTCCGCCGCCTCGCGTACAAACTCGGGATTGTTTACCGCGGCGGTATTGATCGCCACCTTGTCGGCACCGGCATTCAACATGGTGCGTATATCTTCCAGCGTGCGGATGCCACCACCTACCGTTAACGGAATGAACACCTGAGCGGCGATGGCTTCTACTGTGGCAACGGTAGTAGCTCTGCCTTCATGACTGGCGGTGATATCAAGAAAGATAATCTCATCGGCGCCGGCATCGCAGTATCGCTTTGCCACCTCCACCGGGTCGCCGGCGTCGCGAATGTCGACGAACTTGACACCCTTCACCACGCGACCATTATCGCAATCGAGGCAGGGGATAATGCGTGTCGCCAGTGCCATTCTTATCCGTCACCATCACAATATTTTTGTGCTTCTTTCAAATCCAGTTTCCCTTCGTATATCGCACGCCCGGTAATCGCTCCCATGATCCCCGCACCGGTTGTCGTCTTCGCCGCCGCCTTCAGATCCACGATGTCAGCCAGTTTCGCTATACCGCCAGAGGCGATGATCGGAATGGACGATTGCTGGGCAAGCGCCACAGTCGATTGCAGATTGATACCTTGCATCATGCCATCGCGGGAGATGTCGGTATACACAATCGCCTGCACCCCATAGTCGGAAAACTTATTGGCTAATTCTATGGCCGTCAACTGTGACACATCCGCCCAACCATCGGTGGCTACCTTGCCGTCTACGGCGTCCAGACCAACGATTACTTTCCCCGGAAAAACGGCACAGGCCTGTTTCACAAACTCCGGTTGCTTCACCGCCTGGGTGCCGATGATCACGTAGCTGACTCCAGCATCCAGGTAAAATTTAATGCTGTCCAGGGTTCGAATACCACCGCCGATTTGAATCGGCAATCGTGGATAAGCTTTAGCGATTGCAGTAACGATCTCAGCGTTAACTGGCGTACCGGCAAAGGCACCATTCAAATCCACGATGTGCAAACGCTTCGCACCCTTACTAAGCCAATGTCCGGCCATCTCCACAGGATTGTTGGAAAACACCGTGGCTTCTTCCATGCGCCCCTGCCGCAAGCGCACACACTGACCGTCTTTTAAATCGATGGCAGGAATGACTAGCATCTAAGTCGTCCCATCCGATTGCAGAAAATTCTTAAGTAGAGTCAACCCCGGTGTCTGACTATTATCCGGGTGAAACTGGGTT
>JADFOC010000197.1 GCA_022563075.1 Pseudomonadota bacterium | reverse complement strand
TAATCGCAGCATTGCACAATGCCGGCTTAGCGACTCTCACGCACACGCCCAGCCCGATGAAATTTCTGAATGAAATACTCGGCAGACCTGTTACGGAAAAACCATTAATGGTGTTAGTGGTCGGCTATCCTGAAGAGAATGCAAGAGTGCCAGATATAACACGTAAACCACTCGAGGAAATTGCGAGTTTTCATTCGCCCTAGATGGGAGTACTAATTCCTAAAAAGAATGAGCACATCCTGTACTTCATCGATACCTGTTATATCGAGATCGCCGTCATTGTCACGATCGTGAAGGATTGCACATGAAGCAGCCTCCGGTGCAAATAGCTGATTCGGCAGCCTGATAAATTTTCCGTCTCCTTGATTTTCATGTATGAGGAACAATCGGGTTCTGAAATCAGAAGTCACTATGTCCAGATCTCCGTCACCATCCAGGTCTCCCAGATCGACCGCAAGCGGGAATCCGTGACCCTCAACTGCCAGCGAGTAACTGGTTGGATCCGCCAGTCCGCCTGTACCGGTCCCCATCGACACGGTTACAGAGATCGCATTAGCATTGACTGCCATAATATCTATTGCACCGTCCCTATCAACGTCTCCCGCCGCCAGCATCCAAGGGTCTCCGTCGGTGAGAATACGTGTGGCTTCGGTAAAAGTACCATCCCCATTAGAAAGTAGTACCATCAATTCATTGCTGTTACGCATTCCAACAATGAAATCCATGAGGCCATCACCGTTCATATCTGAGGAAGCACAGGACCACTCCCCATCACCGGCATCGATCGTGCCTGCCGCACTAAAATTGCCAGAGCCATCGTTGTTAAACAGTGATACATGATTCCCTATGCAGGCGGTAGCAACGATATCGGGGTCACCATCGTTTTCAAAATCTACCAGGCAAACACCTCTGACCCTTTCACCGACTAGCAAGTTCTGCGACTGGACCAGCGCCCCGGTACCATCTCCGAGAAATATATGGACATAGGTCCCCCAGGCACTGCCCACGGCAAAATCTATGTCGCCATCGCCGTCGAAGTCAGCCCCTGCATTCGGACTAGGTTTTATCGCGCCTTCTATTGGTACGATGGTAAAATCGTCATAGCCGCCGGCACCATCGTTTAGAAAGATCCGTAAATCATTGGACAGCTCATTGGGTACGACCAAATCGGACCAGCCATCCTGATTCAAATCGCCGGCATAGGCGCCATAAGTCTGAATTTGCGCAGTCGCATCGGGCACTCGCGTGCTGATCACGTCTATCTGTTCGAATTCCATCATCGCGGGGACCGAAGCCACCCAAAATGACCAACTATAGCCACTTGCCAAACGACTGCCATCAGTGCCCACAATGTCGTCAACCGTAACCGTCACCCATTCTCCAGCCGATAAATTTCGCTCCGGAGTAAATCGCAGCGTTTGCTGGTCGTCGGAGAGTGACACCTGGCCGGTAAGCACGCCCGACCAGCGACCAAAGACTTTAATATCCGTGTCATCAATGGCACTCGCAGCCAAAGCTCGATCGAAACTTAAGCTTATTTCGCCATTATTGGCGGCAGTGGTTGATGCCTGCTCCGGGAAAACTGAAAGTGTCTTCAGCGCCGATACGGCGTTGATGGAAAAGCTCACCGGGTTTTCGTCGAGGTAGAAAGTACCGTTTAATGAATATGCCACATAGAGATTGACCAGTTCGATGGGCTCGCTCACTACGCCATTGAACAGGTTTATGGGGATGACATTTTCCAGCACTACATTGGTTCTATAAGCCACCGGATTTTCTGATGCATAAATGACGAGTTCATCATCGCTATTGAGCAGATAGATAACAGCATCGATCTCAAATGCCACATAGACATTGGCGATTTCACCAAGATGAGTCGGCAGTGGACACAATTCACCTCCAATAAAGAGTGCATCGGAGGCACTAACCTGCAAGGAAAAACTAGCCCCACTATCCACTGAAGCACCACCGACAAATATGCGGTTATCACTGCAAGCGCTCTGTGCATGGACTGAAGTACATTCCATCACCGCCAAGAATGCCGTGACTAGCAGAAATATTCTTCTAAACATAGGTCCTGAACCTTGAGTAGTACGGCCATGGCTTGATCACTACCAGCAGATCTACCAATTCCAAATATTGACCGCCATTACTGCCTCGGACGCACAAAACCCTTGGAGAAAAACAGACTATTCATGAACAGTTTATTGGTGCCAAAAAAATAGGCACGGAAGTTGGGATTGTCTGAGAACAGAATCACGCTGCCGCGACCATGACGTTCTGCAATAGTCATTGCCTTACCCGCCAATTCAGCTTGATTCTCTGCAGACGCATAGCCAGACAACAAGGCGTTCTCGGGAATTGCCACCACGGTAGCCCATGGATTGGCCGGTCGATCGAAAGCAATTAATGTGTTGCGGTGACTGGCGATGGAACGATTAGCTATGCCATAACCTATAGGATGGGTAATATCCAGGTCTCCGCGCAGAATAGCGCCGCCAATGATTGACTTTGCTTCGATATCTCTCTTGTCGCCGTAATCGAATCTAGCATCGCTGTCGTCTTCGGTTTCATCGCTGGAGTCACCGGCTGAGGGATAGAGAATATTGTCATAGGCCCATTCTGCTCCTTGCCGTATGGCGATCAACGTGCCCCCCTGACGTACCCATCGATTGATCTGTTGTGTTCTTACCGCCAGATCATCATGGTTGCCACCTACCAGAACCAGATGCGTGTAGTTCTCCAGGTTCAATGAACTCAACTTGCGCTTGTCAAACATGTGTACCGGTATGCGCATGCGGTTGTCCAGTAGATGCCACACCTCTCCTGCATCATAGGCAGTAATACCCTCGCCCACCAACAGTAAGATTTTCGGCGTGCTCATGCGTGAGAAATTTGGACTGCCTAGATCCATGCCAGCCTGCGGCGTATGGCCGGAATCGATACTGTGAATTTTGATTCCCTCGTCAGCGGCTATCGCGCTCACCAAGTCATGTATCTCGGCATCAGCAAGTTCGCCGCCCTGCCAACCGAGAGGCACCAGGATGCTGCCGCGTGCTAAAGTCACCTCGCCTTCGCTGGTCTGCACGGTAACTGGCTTAGTGGCGAATTTAGGTCTGACTCCAGCATCTAACAGTTTATATACGGCTCTGGGGGCATAGTAATTCGACCAGGAAAACATGTAGGCATAATTTGCGACGACTGGCGTCGCTTCGCTTGGAAAACTGGCAGTAACGCCCTCTCCTATCACGTCGCCCCTAATGTCGCGAGAAGAAAGTGCCGCGTAGTCGAAATCGAACGCCAGCGGCAGGGTCCAGGCTGATACGTCGTAAAATATATCATTCTCGAAACTGGTGATTTTTTCGAACAGCGCCTTGACCATTCGATACTGTGCCTGGTTAGTCTCGACTATGTAGGAATCCTCAGCAGCATAACGCACGTCATCGACCGTCAATTCTTCACCCAGGCGGTTGACTCGAATCTGGTGTCGATTGAGGATATCGATGGCGTGGAATGCCCGCGCCTTATCCCCGGGTACGGAAAACACATAGGCCTTGACGTCATCCTCTGCGGCGAGTTCGAGTCCATCACGCGAAAACTCCCGCTGATACTCGAGCAGCGTCGATCGCATTTCCACGCCTGCCCTGATCATCTCCAGGGAAGTGCGATATTGAGTCCTGATATTGTCACGAAATGACAAGATGCCGTGCGCCGTGTCAAGCAATCCCTCCGAACTTGCCTGCTCAAACAACATGCCCATGCTGGCGTGCATATGCGGATAGGTCGAGCCTTTGCCTATGTAGTAGTTGTCATAGTTTTCTTCATTGAAGTACAGCCGCTGCTCTCGATCGAGAAAAGACCGAGCTCGATCGGAGACTTGATCCAACAATTCCATGGATCGATCGGGTATATAGGGAAATGTTCTATCTGGCGCCCCTGGATGAAAATAGTAGGTGCTATTGGCCCCCATCTCATGATAATCGACCGTAATATTAGGTTTCCATTCGTGAAATTTTGCGACCCAACCCTGGGGACCAGGATGCTGGACAATCAACCATTGTCGATTCAAATCGAACCAATAGTGATTGGTTCTGCCGCCCGGCCAGAAGGTATTGTGCAATCGATGACTTGAATCCATGACCGGTACATAGCTTCCGTGCATGTGATTCCAGGCCGACATTCTACTGTTGCCATCTGGGTTAAATATGGCAATCAAAATAATGACGCTGTTGCTTAAGGTCTCTTCTATATCCGGACCGCGAGCGGCCGCCAGGTGATAGACAACCGCCATCGATGAATCTGTCGAACTCACCTCGGCGCCATGCACGCCATAGTTCAGCCAGGTAATGACCGGCATGTCGTCGGAGACTTCCTGATCGCTGTTGGGATCACTCAAGGCAACATGAGCGGCCTTGATCTCTTCGATACGGGCATGATTCTCTGGGGAGGTAATGTTAAGTCCAATGATGGGCCGTCGCTCGTGGGTATAGGCAATGACTTCGGATGTAATTCGTGGTGACAGATCGGCAACCATGCGCATGTACTGAACCAGCAAATCATTGCGCGCAATCCGATGTCCCAAGGCATGACCGATCACAGACTCCGGACGTGGTATGGCTGGATCGTAATCAATGCCTTCTACATAGAAAGGTAACTCTCGGGATTCCGCGGCACTACCGATTTGGCAAATCGTCAATACAATCAGGCTAAGGAATAGGTTTCGAATACGATAAACTTCTTTCATGCTGGGCTCCACATCATGCAATCAGGCATCTCTCGAAGATGGCGGCAGCCTAAAATAACATCTACCGAAATTGATTGCGCTTTTCTTATAAAACCGCCGGCATAAAAAAAAGGCCTGCATCCAGTGATACAGGCCTTCGGTATTTCATCATAAGCGCCTACTGCGGGGGATTGCCGATCGGCGTTCCCTCTTTACGCCATTCACCGTATAAATACTCTTCGGCAAATTCAGCACACTTGAACTCGAGCAGCTGGACATTGTCTTCCACCAATCGATACAGTGGAAAACTTACCTTCCAAGATTCTGTAAAAGTATTGGGATCGGTAATAGTCGCTTCGTAGTTGATATGGTTAGGCCCAGCAGGTGTCCAGCGTTCTTCGACCACCATCTCCCAGCTGTGGAAATTACCAACGCGATCGAACCAGGTATCGGGTATTTGACCGGTAACACGAACCACCAGGGTATCTCCTTCCCAATGCGCATTGGAGTGGCCCATCCAGGCATCGACCTGGGACTCGAGCTCGGGTTGGTCCACGTAGAGGATGCGATTCGATTCCGCCACTTCATAGGCAATCAGTATGACGTCCGTCGATTGCACAATCTGGAATGGAAATGGCATGTAGTTAGCACGCGGTACACCCGGCATATAGCATTTAGCCATCGGATCATTTTCGATGGCTGTCATGCGATTGGCATCGCGTTGGCGCCGGCTTGGTTCATTATAAGGAATTCGACCACCCTCGATGATGCCGAGCCCGCCAGGTGTAGCGGACAGCGCACCAAACAATCGTGGATGCGGTCCCACCGAAGCAGCGTGTGGCTCAATATCGTAGTGCGCCGAAGTAATGGCCTGCCAGATACCACTGAGGTCCGGTTTGCCACCTGGCGTGCGTTGCATTGCCGTGTTTTGAGCGAATGTCTGCACCGATAACAGCCCCAACAGTGTAACCAGACAGCTGGCGGAAATTATTTTCATTAGTTTAGTTTTCATTAACAATCCTTCAATCATTCCAGTCAATTACCGTTCGTTTCTTAATACTTAGGTTTATCGAGTAAGTAGAATTTACCTAGCAACGGCTCTCAGG
>JADFOC010000196.1 GCA_022563075.1 Pseudomonadota bacterium | reverse complement strand
CTCACAGCAATGCTTATTGGGATTGACAATCGGGTCGGCATCCGGTGTGGTAGCACCGGGTAAATGATGATCGGTGATTAAGATTTTAATGCCGGCACTGTTCGCGGCAGCAACCCCTTCAATACTGGAGATACCGTTGTCGACGGTGATGATGAGATCCGGCTGTTTGGTTTTGGCCAACTCAACTATTTCCGGGGTCAGACCGTAGCCGTATTCAAACCGATTCGGAACAATGTAATCCACCTGCTGATAACCAAATTGCTGCAGAGCCTTCATCGCAACTACACAACTGGTTGCGCCATCAGCATCGAAATCTGCAACAATGACAATCTTCTGCTGTTGCGACAACGCCTCTTGCAACAGATCGATGGCCGCTGCCATGCCCTTGAATTGATCTGGCGGCAAGAGATTATTCAGACCCAGCTGTAATTCTTCGGCCGTTGCTACCGCGCGCTGACTGTAGATACGCCGCAATAGAGGGTGCATCGAATCAGGCAGATCAAGATCAGGATTGGCAGGTCGACGCTTTAGAAGAATTGTCATTAGACCATTAAATTCGCATATGACTCTGCAGATAATCGGTCACTTGATGCAACTCATTGGCCACCACCGTGCAGCGCTCTTCGCGTTGAAACAGGTCCTGCAATTGATCCGGCAACGGTGGAGTGGTAATTCCCGCCGCGGTAATTGCTTCACTGAATTTTGCCGGGTGCGCCGTGGCCAGACTAATCATCGGCACGGCGGAATCAAACTTGCATTCGCGTGCGGCTTTGACCCCGATTGCCGTATGTGGATCCAACACGATGCCATGCTGTCGGTAGACCTCAGCGATCACCTCGCAGGTAGTAGCATCATCAACACTGACGCTGTCGAAACAAGCCCGTACTCGCTGCCATTGCTGCTCGGATACACTCAGACTCTGCTGGCCGAATCGGCTCATGAAATTCGTCAGCGCCGCAGTATCCCGGTCAAATAAGTCGAATAGATATCTTTCGAAATTACTGGAAACCAGGATATCCATGCTGGGGGAGAAGGTATGACTGAGCTCAGTTACCGCGTATTCGTTGCTGTTAATGAAGCGGCTCAAGATGTCATTCTCATTGGTCGCCACCACCAAGCGATCGATTGGCAGACCCATGCCTTTGGCCAGGTAACCGGCATAGATGTCACCGAAGTTACCGGTTGGCACCGAGAAAGAAACTGTCTGGTCCGGCGCACCCAACTTAAGTGCGGCGGAAAAGTAATAGACAATCTGCATCATGATGCGGGCCCAATTGATGGAATTGACCGCAACCAGCTGGCGATCATCGGGCAAAAAAGATTGATCGGCGAACGCCGCCTTGACGATGCGCTGGCAATCGTCAAAATTTCCTTGCACCGCCAGATTGAAGACATTGTTCCCGGCGACTGTCGTCATCTGCTTTCGCTGTACATCGGAGACACGATTATGCGGATGCAAGATAAATATATCGACCCGTTCAGAATGCCGACACCCCTCCAACGCGGCCGAGCCGGTATCTCCAGAGGTAGCACCTAGAATAACTACTCGTTGGTTATTCTTGGTAAGCACATGATCTAACAATCTACCCAACACTTGCAGCGCAAAATCTTTAAACGCCAGAGTCGGTCCATGGTAAAGTTCCAGCAGCCACTGGTTCTCTCCGAGCTGGCGTAATGGCGCGACTTCCGGATGATCGAAGTTGGCATAACTCTCTTCTACTAGTTGACGCAACGATTCTGGGGCGATCTCATCCCCAATAAAAGGTGTTATGACCCTGAGTGCGAGCTCGGCATATCTCAAATCTTGCCACGAGCGAATTTCTTCCAGGCTGAACCGCGGCAACTCGGCGGGTACATACAAGCCTCCATCTGGCGCCAAACCGGTGAGCAGCACTTGTTCGAAGCCCTGCTCGGGGCATCCCCCCCTGGTACTGATGTATTTCACTATCCCTGCTCACCATGGAAGGGCTCGACCCGAATTCGAGTGATTGATTCGCTGACATCAGCCATTGCTTCGATAGATTCGATGGCCTGGTTAAGCTGTTTCTCAACGACCCTGTGAGTAAGAATTATAATTGGCACGTACTCGCTAATGGATTCTTTCTGGATCACTGCTTCGATGCTGATATCAAATTCCTGTAAAATACCAGAGATTCTGGCCATGACTCCGATTTTGTCCATGGCCGTGATTCGAAGATAAAATTCTGATTCAATCTCATCGATGCTCAATACCTCAAGATCCTGGTGCATACTCCTGTATCCCAGCGCGGGAACCACCGGGGTTTTCGCGTCGGCTAACAGGTAGCGAGCAATATCGATGATGTCTGCGACGACGGCAGAACCGGTAGCCTCGGCGCCGGCGCCTGGCCCGTAATACATGGTAGAACCCACGGCATCGCCATTCACTAATATGGCATTGGCGACGCCATCGACATTGGCCAGTAGTTGCTTACTGGATATGAGAGTCGGATGCACCCGCATTTCGACTCCTCTTTCAGACAGGCGCGCAATACCCAGATGCTTGATGCAGTAACCCAATTCTTTTGCATAACTTATATCCTCTGGGGTTATATGACTAATCCCCTCGGTATAAGTTTTCGCGAATTGCAGTGGAATACCAAACGCAATTGACGCCATGATTGTGAGTTTATGGGCCGCATCGATGCCTTCGACATCGAAGCTGGGATCTGCTTCTGCGTACCCCAATTCCTGAGCCTGTTGCAACACGTCTTCGAACTGCCGTTGTTTAGCCGCCATTTCAGTGAGTATGAAATTGCCGGTGCCGTTTATAATTCCGGCGAGCCATTTTATCTTGTTTGCCGCCAGACCTTCCCGCAGCACCTTGATGATGGGTATGCCGCCGGCCACACTACTCTCATAGGCCAGGCATACTGCATTTTCTTCCGCCACTGCAAATAATTCATTGCCCCGCTCCGCGATCAATGCCTTGTTCGCCGTGACTACGTGCTTGCCATTGCCCAGAGCCTGTTTCACCACTTCAAATGCCGGCTCGAATCCACCGATGGTTTCCACCACGATATCTACCGCCGGGTCATTGACCACCGCAAAAGGATCGTTACCAAGATTGGCTACACCTGGCACCTCATCCCGGTTCAGGCTTCGAGTCGCTACCCGGATGACACGAAGCTCTGCCCCCAGGCGTCGAGCTATCTCATCCGCATTGTTCTGGATTATCGAGAGCGTGCCATTACCTACGGTGCCTAAACCGCAAATGCCGACATTGATTGATTTTACAGATTCGGAACTCAATGGGTTGCCTCGAACTGTTCAGGAAGCTAAGTAGACAAGCCGCGAATTATACTGGAAACATCCAATAAACCCAGCAATCCCCGCGCTTTGAATGCAGGCGCTGAGCTTGTGTAGTTTACCGGGAGGGCCGCAGATTCGGCGCTGACAGAAATGGACACCCGAAGTAGGGTTGCAATAATATCGGTTATTTGATCTCTAACAAGGCGGCTAATTTCTCGGTATCCATATAACCGGGGATCAATCTGCCATCGGGTAAGATCAGGGCAGGCGTACCACTAATGCCAAGTTCGTTACCCAGATCGTAGTGTGCCAGGATTGGCGTTGCACAATCTCGTTCCGGCAGATTCTGTCCGTTCTTAGCCTGGGTGAGGGATTTGTGACGATCATCTGAACACCAGACTGAAACCATCTTGGGAAATGACTCGGCTTCTTCGCCCCCGCGAGGATAGGCCATATAACGAACCTGTATGCCCAATTCCATCAGTGTATCTATGTCCCGATGCAGTGCACGACAATAGGTACAATCGACATCGGTGAAGACCGTGATCGACGCTTTAATCTGGTCCGGGCTAAACACAATCATCTGTTCTTCGGGAACGGCGGCGATTTTTTCCAGAGTGCGCAGCTGGCGCTTGCCTGCCGAGAGATTCAATAATCCCTCCGCACTGGTCTGGTACATATCACCGGCAAACAGGTAATCGCCGGAAATATCGCTATACAGGATTTCGCCGGTATTGAGTTCCACTTCAAAAATATTGGCCAATGGGGTGGCCACCACGCTGATGATCTGTAGTCGGTTTTGCGAGGCTCCCTCAATCGCCTGGGACAATTTCTCGCGCAACGATTGTGGCGCAGCATCCGGGGTTTGCGCCAGTGCACTCGCCGCCGCCACAGCCACAATGACCGCGCTCAGCGCCGCCAATGTTCTGTTCAGTCGTGTTGTCATGGTTTAATCTCCAATGAGCCCGATGGCATGCCACTCAGGCCTGCCGGTTCAAACAAGACCGGATTTGGGTCGCCACAATTTCACACGCTCAGAGTAACGCCCCTGGAGCGTTACTCTGTATACCCACCGACACAGCAAAACTAACACGGCCCTTGAGGTGATGGCTATATTTATTGTCGGCAGAAACTGGGATATCGCGCGTTAACTCGCTCAGGGTTTAGCTGATTTCTTATCCAGCTTTTCAGTAATTCTGGCGGCACGACCCGTGAGTTCTCTCAGGTAATACAGCTTGGCCTGGCGAACATCTCCACGCCGCTTCAATTTAACACTGTCTACCACTGGACTATAGTACTGGAAAGTCCTCTCAACACCGATGCCGTGGGAAATCTTGCGTACCGTGAACGAGGTGTTCAATCCACGATTACGTTTGCCGATGACGACGCCTTCAAATGCTTGCAATCGCTCGCGCTCGCCTTCTTTGATTTTTACCTGTACCACGACGGTGTCGCCGGGACCAAATGCCGGTACCTCTTTCGTCATCTGTTCGTTTTCAATTTGCTGGATGATTTTGTTCTTGCTCATCTTGCTTGCTCCTGAACTCAATTCTGGTGTTTGGCCGATGCCAAATCATTTCAATCTAGGTATCGTTGGTCCGCTCTGGCGGTCTGTCTTTGATTCACTGCAACCGATTTAGAGTGCGCACTCGCAGCTTCAGTTTTTGACCTGTTCCAGCCTTCGATATTCGTCTTTAAACTGCTCCAGTAGTTGTTGCTGTTCGCTACTCAGCGTCATCGCCTCCAATAGGTCGGGTCGCTTAATCCAGGTGGCTCCCAGGCTCTGTTGCAGACGCCAGCGTCGAATCGCTGCATGATCACCGCTTAACAACACGTCCGGCACATCATAGCCGGCGAAACTTTGCGGCCTGGTATACTCGGGACTGTGTAACAGACCGTTGGCAAAGCTGTCTTGTTGTGCCGAATCTTCAGCTCCCAGCGCACCGGGTTGTAGCCTTAGCATGGCATCGATTAATGCCATGGCGGCAATTTCACCGCCGCTGATCACAAAATCACCCAGTGACCACTCCTCGTCGATCTCGGCGTCCACCACCCTGCTATCGATGCCCTGATAACGGCCACAGACCAATACCATGTTGTCACGCCGTGCCAACGCAACGATTGCCTGTTGAGTCAGCGTCTTGCCCTGCGGAGACATGTATAAAACCTTGGTCTCCTGTCCCAGCGCTGATTTCGCCGCCTGAATCGAAGCCAATAAGGGCTCCGTTTTCATCAACATCCCGGGGCCACCGCCGAAGGGCTTGTCATCCACCGTACGATGTTTATCGGTCGTAAAATCCCTGGGATTCCAAAATTCCAGGCTGATTAAACCTGCCCGAAACGCCCTGCCACTTATGCCATATTCGCTGATGGCAACGAACATTTCCGGGAACAGAGTGACTAAACCAATCTGCATCGACATCGCCTCGGTTGAACTGCCTATCTAATCCAGGTAAAACGCCTACGCCAGGTAATCTGCTTCCCAGTTGACTGCAACCAATCCTTTATCGAGATCGATCTTAACCACCACCGTGCCCACCAGATAAGGGATCAACCTTTCC
>JADFOC010000195.1:3690-5853 GCA_022563075.1 Pseudomonadota bacterium | reverse complement strand
GTAGTTGGTCATCAACATCTTGTGTTGATAAAATTCATGAAAAGATTACTGTTTCTTACTTACAGATTCCTCACTCCACTGCCTGCCGGCAGGGCAGAACGAAATGAGGAATCTGCCTATTGAATTTAGCGAACCCGCCTGTTAATATTTATAAGAACTTTAACGATCAGACAATTCAACGCCACCGCAGAGTTCCTCGCGCAAAATACCTTTCTTAATAATTTTGGTCGACGCAAACCGGAAGCTGACGTACAGGGCTTTAAAGTGCTCCCGGGAAAGCAGGACGTCACCCTGCTTTGTATCAAGATGGCTAACTTTCAATACCTCGCCTCAACATTGACTGAACAGCTTCTGGTTAACTTGCTCAACAAATACTATTTTTTCGCAGGAAAGGTGAGTCAGCTATACAGCGGCACCGTTACTTACTGTGACGATGGCGAAATCGTTATGAACTTCGCTTCGGTACAACTCGAAGAGGAGCAGGCTTTCTATGCGATCTGTGCTGGACAACTGTTTCTGCAACTGGTTGGAGATTTAAACGATGTCGAAGGCGAAACCGTTGCGGCAAAATTCAGACTCGGTGTGCACAGCGGTCAGGCAGTAAGTGGTCTCTACTCCCCCATAACCCAAGAGACGAATAATCTGACCGGCAAGACACTGGATTTAACTCGTCAAATCTGCAATGAATCCCCTGACAATTCACTGCTTATCAGCCAAGCTTGCTTCGAACATGCCGGAGCTGGAACTCGAGTTGATGCCAGGGATTTTTCGATCGTTGATGATGATTACAGAATCATCACCTACCTGGTGCATGAGCCCATGTTTGACTATCTGTTGCTGTTGGAACGGCAGGCGATGCAACTGGTGACTCTGTACACCGACTAGTAACTCACTCTAGCTGGGCTTTGCCTGCTACTTCGATTCGATCAACGTTCTGAAAGCCTCGCGGCAGCTTGCTACCACGTCGGCCCCTCTCACCTCGGTAGTGCTGCAGGTCGGCAGGCTTCAGATTATGGTGTCGGCGCCCGGCATGAATCGTTAGCGTATCGTCGGTTGCAAGCACTGTTAGAGCAACGACGAACTCGATGCGGTCTGCAACTCGAGCGGCGGGTATGTTCATTATCTTATTGCCTTTACCCTTCGCCAAACGCGGGAGTTCACTCAGCGGGAACATCAACATGCGACCCTCATTACTTATGGCCAAGATAAAATCTTGTGTGTAATCGTTCACCATCACCGCTGGTAATACCTGGCCACCTTTAGGCAGTCTTAAGATATTTTTCCCGGATTTGTTCTTGCTGATGAGATCGCCAATTTTAGCTACAAATCCATAGCCTGCATCACAGGCTAGGAGCACGTCTGCATCATCGTCGCCGATGATTACACCTTCGAAGGTAGCGCCCGATGGTGGATTGACTCTCCCCGACACTGGCTCGCCCTGGCCGCGCGCCGACGGCAAGCTATGGGCAGGAAGTGAGTATGCTCGACCGGTGGAGTCCATAAAAATTGCTAATTGGTTGCTTTTGCCCAGAGCAGCGAGTTTAAAACTATCGCCTGACTTATATTGAAGCGAGCTTGGATCGACGTCATGACCCTTAGCCGCACGCATCCAACCTCGCTCCGATAACACAATGGTTACCGGCTCGATCAACAACAACTCCGTCTCACTAAAGGCTTTGGCTTCTTCTCTTGCGACCAGAGGCGTTCGCCTCTTGTCGCCGAATTTTTCTGCATCGGCCTTAATCTCTTTCTTAATAAGCGTTTTGAGTCGGGTGGCAGATTTAAGTAATAGGTCCAGCGTCTTGCGTTCTTCATTCAACTCTTTCTGTTCAGCCTTGATCCTGATTTCTTCAAGTTTGGCCAGTTGTCGAAGTTTTATTTCAAGGATTGACTCGGCCTGTCGATCAGATATTTTAAATTTTTTAACCAGTGCTGGCTTGGGTTTGTCCGCTTGACGTATTATCCTGATGACTTCGTCAATATTCAGATAGGCGATTAGCAGGCCCTCAAGAATATGCAGGCGATCAATAATCTTATCGAGGCGAAATTGCATACGCCTGCGCACGGTAAGCGTGCGGAACTGAATCCATTCCTTTAACAGACTTGCGATGTTCTTAACCTGTGGACGCTTGTTTATACCGATCATATTAAAATTGACTCGGT
>JADFOC010000195.1:0-3680 GCA_022563075.1 Pseudomonadota bacterium | reverse complement strand
CTGTATTTGAAAAAAGATGAGACATTACGCTAGACATATCGATACGATTGGATCTCGGCACTATCACAATGCGCGTTGGATTTTCATGGTCAGACTCATCTCTCAGATCGACTATCATTGGTAGTTTTTTCTTCTGCATCTGGGATGCGATCTGTTCCAACACCTTGGCACCCGACACCTGATAAGGCAGCGCCGTAATAACGATTTCGCCATTTTCGATGATGTAGATGGCTCTCGCTTTTAGCGATCCCCGACCAGTTTTATAGAGCTCAATAATATCTTTCTTCGGAGTAATCAATTCTGCTTCGGTAGGAAAATCGGGTCCCTTGATGTACTTACACACATCCTCAACTGTCGCTTTTGGATTTTCCAAAAGATGTATGCATGCGCTGGCCACTTCTTTTAGGTTGTGTGGAGGGATATCTGTAGCCATGCCTACTGCAATACCACTGCCACCATTTAGCAATATATTTGGAAGTCTCGCTGGCAAAATTTCCGGTTCATCCAGGGTGCCGTCAAAATTAGGTTTCCAGTCAACTGTGCCTTGTCCCAATTCACCCAGTAATACATCCGCATAATTTTGCAGGCGCGATTCTGTATATCGCATCGCAGCAAAAGATTTTGGGTCGTCTTGCGAACCCCAGTTGCCCTGTCCATCAATTAAGGGATAGCGGTAAGCGAAGGGCTGCGCCATTAATACCATGGCTTCGTAACACGCAGCATCGCCGTGTGGATGAAACTTGCCTATCACATCTCCAATGGTACGGGCTGTTTTTTTAAATTTGGCGGAAGCTTTCAAGCCTAATTCGGACATTGCATAGACAATACGGCGTTGCACCGGTTTCAATCCATCGCCCAGATGTGGCAAGGCGCGATCATTGATGACATACATCGCATAGTTCAGGTATGCCTGCTGGGTATAGCTTTTCAAGGCTATTTGCTCGACACCATCCTCGTTTACTGTAATGTCCTGATTCATAGTTTTCTCAGTATTTCATAAGCGCAACAGGTTTAGCGCTGTTATTCAGCATAGTCCGCCAGATTACCGCTGTCTTCCAGCCAGGCTTTTCGGTCTGGCGCTCGATTCTTTGCCAATAATAGATCCATGACTTCGAAGGTGCCTGATTTCTTCTGCATGCTGTCATCTTCTATAGTTAACTGCACCAATCGGCGAGTGTCAGTTGCCATCGTCGTTTCCCGCAACTGCAGGGGATTCATTTCGCCCAGCCCTTTGAAGCGTTGCACATTGACTTTGCCGGTTTTCTTCTCCGCAGCGATGCGATCGAGAACGCCATTCTTTTCATCTTCATCCAATGCATAGAACACTTCCTTACCCACATCGATTCTGAACAGTGGTGGCATTGCCACATAGATATGGCCAGCTTCTACGATTGGCCTAAAATGCCTGACAAAGAGTGCACAAAGTAGCGTGGCAATATGCAATCCGTCGGAATCGGCATCGGCGAGAATGCAGATCTTGCCATAACGCAATCCCGTGATATCGCTCGCACCAGGATCGACTCCGAGTGCGATGGCAATGTCGTGAACCGTCTGCGAAGCTAGAATTTCACTCGAATCGACTTCCCAGGTATTCAGAATCTTACCTCGCAATGGCAGGATGGCCTGAAATTGCCTGTCCCTGGCCTGCTTCGCCGAGCCCCCGGCAGAATCGCCCTCCACCAGAAACAATTCCCCGGACATAACATCCTGGGTAGAACAATCCGCCAGTTTCCCCGGTAGAGCCGGACCCGAGGTGATTTTTTTACGCGCCACCTTCTTACTGTCTTTTAGCCGACTCTGCGCATTACTGATGCAGAGTTCGGCAATAGCTTCTGCTTCAGCGGTATGTTGGTTGAGCCACAGACTAAAAGAATCTTTTGCCACACCCGCAACGAATACGGCACATTGTCTCGACGACAGGCGTTCTTTGGTCTGCCCTGAGAATTGTGGTACCAGAAGCTTGGAAGACAATACATAGCAACACTTGTCCCACACATCATCGGGAGAGAGCTTCAATCCTCGCGGCAATAGATTTCGAAATTCACAGAATTCGCGCAGGGCGTCCAGTAAGCCAGTTCGTAGTCCACTGACGTGAGTTCCCCCGAGCGGAGTGGGAATCAAATTCACATAACTCTCGCCAATAATTTCTCCGCCTTCGGGTAACCATTGAATTGCCCAATCTACCGCTTCATCATTTCCTTGCACCGATCCAACAAAAGGATTTTGTGGCAGAGTTTCAAATTCTGAGGTTGCTTGAGTCAAATAGTCGGTAAGTCCGTCATCAAAACACCACTCTTCGCTCTGAGCCTTGTCTTTGCTTACAGTTTTATCGATGAAGCTTACTACCAGCCCCGAGCAAAGCACTGCCTTTGCTCTGAGCACGTGCTTTAACTTAGGTATCGATATCTTGACTGAATCAAAATATTTCCCATCGGGTAAAAATTTCACAGTGGTGCCAGTGTTCCTCTTGCCGACAGTGTCTATCGGTTTGAGTTCAGACGCTTTCTCACCGCCTTTGAACTTCATGAAGTAGACTTTACTGTCTCGTTTCACCGTGACTTCCAGATACTGCGAAAGCGCATTAACCACGGAGACACCGACACCGTGCAATCCACCGGAATACTGGTAGTTCCTGTTAGAAAACTTGGCACCGGCGTGCAGTCGCGTGAGTATCAATTCAACACCACTTACTTTCTCGCCTTTGTGTTTATCGACCGGCATGCCGCGGCCATCGTCGCTAACTTCTACCGAGCCGTCGCCGTAAAGAGTGAGCGTAAGATTGCTGGCGAAGCCCGCTAATGCCTCATCTACGCTGTTATCGATCACCTCCTGCACCAGGTGATTGGGTCGTGTGGTATCGGTATACATGCCCGGCCTTTTTCGAACAGGGTCCAGCCCGGTAAGTACCTCGATGGCGTCGGCGTTGTAGGTGTTGCTCATTGAATTTTCTCTAACCAGGAGATACTGGTTTACTGCAACTGAATTGTATTTTATCGCACAAATTAGTCAATTCTTGATAGCAAAAAATCGAATATGTCAGGCAATTCTGAGGCAAAATTTTCATAGCTGTGGTTACCTTTGTCTCTCACGATGCACAATGAAGCACTAAATTTCTCGATTGCCTGTCTATAGTCCAGCGTTTCATCCCCGGTTTGCACCAAGACCATGAAATTCTGTGGAATCGACAGCTGAGATATCTCTAATTCCTTCAGTTCTACAATATGTGGTTCGGTAACGACGTGTATCTCATCCGAGTAATAGTTCCTGTGTTCTCCCAGATGGGTCCGCCAATATTCAAAAGGCCGAATAGCAGGATTAATCAGAACTGCTGGCAATCCATAGGTTTCCGCCAGATAGGTTGCATAATAACCTCCAAGAGAGCTGCCGATAAGAACAATTTTGTCATCTGCATGAGCCTGAATTATGGCTCTGAGCTGTTTGATTGTTGCAGATGGTCCAAAGCTCATCTGTGGAACAGCAATTCGGCTCCCCATGCCCGTTTGCTCGCAATACTGGATGGTTTGTTGCGCTTTTTTAGATTGCGGTGAACTGAGAAATCCGTGCAGATAGAGCAGAAAAGGCTTGGTCGAGGTACTAATAGCCAGTGCTGCCGTAGTCGACCTCAAAGGTGTGGTCGGTGACTCTTTTTACTTCGGTTACCACTGTGCCGTCTTCAAATA
>JADFOC010000194.1 GCA_022563075.1 Pseudomonadota bacterium | reverse complement strand
AACACGATAATGTCATCCCTTTGAAGTATTCAGTTCGGTTAATAGAGGCATTTCCGCAACAACAAATCACCGTAAAAACCATTCTCGGTGCTGGGCACAATGACCTGTCGGACACGGATGAGTATTATTTATTACTGCGAAATTTCATGTAATGGTGTTCATCAGGCGTATTTGTGTGACCAGCCTTCGGTTATGGGGCAAGGTTGCCAAAGAGCACGGTATTACATTTCATATCGAGAGAAACAACCATGAAGACAATATACCTTAGTGGTCCAATCATGGACGAATATGAAGGAACTGCCAGAGAATGGAGAGAAGCCGCCAAGTTGTTTCTTGCTACGGATTTCTTATTGCTCGATCCGATGCGGCGCAGTTTTCGAGACAAGGAAATTGACTCGGCGAATGAAATAGTTGAGTTCGATCTTCAAGACGTACGTGATGCAGATATAATTCTGGTAAATTACAACAAACCAAGTATTGGCACCAGTATGGAAGTATTCTACGCGAGTCATAATTTAGGCAAATTTGTCGTGGCATTTTCTCCCTTTAGCTTCAAAGAATCGAGTCCCTGGATGGTGAAATATTGCACGAAAATTGTGCCGAGCCTCGAGGAAGCATGTGATTATTTAAAAACACACTTTGTACAGAGTTGAAACGGTTGGTTATAAATAGATCGAGATTGTTGGCGACGGCAACTTTAGGCAGTACCTTAATAACAAGAGATCTCAAATTGGCACGTTACCAACGTGTAATACCCAATTTGTATTGACTCAGGATGTCATATGCAAATCAAATTCCCAGCTCCTGTTTCAGAAATGCCGGTTAGTGATATCGACCAGGCGATCGCCTACTATCAGGACCAATCAGGTTTTACCCATGATTGGGGTGGCAAAGAACGGGGCCTTGCATGAATATTCAAGGGGCAGGCCCGAATATATCCGGCAGATAGTAACTATCGTTCGAGTTATGGCAACAGGGAAGCCATGTTGATATGGATTAATTTCGGTAGCAATGAAGCGGTAAATGAACTCTATGCACAGTGGGAAAGCAACGGTGCAAAAACCCTGTCGGTGCCCGAGTCCAAACCCTGGGCTCTGCATGAATTTACAATTAAGGATTTGGACGAGAACCTGATTCGTGAATTCTACGATTTTCAAACGCCGATGGAAGAAGAAAGTGTTTGCACGGTAGGTGCCACTCGCCGTGTTAGCCGGAATATATTTGATTCCGATCCTGGCTGCTTCGCCGCTTGGGCCGCAAGCTGGAGCCATTGTTGGAACGGTTATCTTGGACTCGGGACTGATGGGCTTCGGTCGGGCCGCGATCAAAGCCGCATAGTACGAGCACTTCAAGACCTCAGTTCCCGGGTTAAAATTACGCAGAAATAACAATTGATCAATAATTCTCTATTAAAAACAATCATTCTCACGGCGCTGGCGCTAATTGCCTTTGCCGCTAACTCGGTGCTCTGTCGCTTGGCCTTGGGAAATGACGCCATCGATGCCTCAAGTTTTACCTGGATACGATTACTCTCAGGCGCCGTGGTGCTTTTCGTGATCATAGCCACCACCGGGAACATGACAGAAGCATCTACCAAAGGCAGTTGGACGGCCAGTTGCATGCTGTTTCTTTACGCCATCACCTTTTCCTATGCGTACATTTCCCTGGACACCGGGACAGGTGCACTTATTCTATTTGGCTCGGTCCAGATAACGATGATTTTATGGTCTCTCATTTCTGGTACTCGATTACATTTTACCGAGTGGGCAGGGGTCGCTATCGCCTTTGTCGGTTTCGTCTATCTGATACTGCCGGGGGTCACTACACCATCAACTGTTGGTTTCTTGCTGATGACTCTAGCCGGAATTTCCTGGGGCATTTATACCCTGAAGGGGCGCGGCTCGAAGTATCCGCTGATGGACACTGCCTACAATTTCTTGAGAACAATGCCACTGGTCATTCTTCTGGCCATCATCACGGTTAATAATGCGCATTATTCGGTGGAGGGGATATTACTGGCCATGGTGTCAGGCGGCATCACCTCGGGAATCGGCTACACCATCTGGTTTATCGCGCTGGGTGGTCTTTCGTCTACACAGGCCGCGGTGTTGCAACTCTCGGTCCCGGTTATTGCCGCGACGGGTGGAGTAGTGTTGGTGTCTGAAGCCATCACTTTCCGTCTGGTAATTTCAGCCGCACTGGTTCTTGGTGGTATTTTAGTGGTAGTTTTGGGCAGAACTTATTTTGTCCAGCAGGGAACGGACATGAATACTTGACAGGGCGAGTAAAGCTGACTGGAGATTCGCCACGGAGGATTAGAGATTGAAGTTCGTATTTTTAGTAGTCGTACTTATTAGTCCCATAAGTTTATGCGCTCAAAGCGTGGCATTCACCTTTGATGATGGCCTCGATCCTCTAACTCAAGAAAAAGCCGGCGAATGGAATCACGTTATATTGGATGCTTTGCCGAGGCAGAATTGCAGGCAATATTTTTTCCGATGGGAGAAAGGTCGACAGTGCGGATGGTATGGAGCTGGTGCTAGATGGGAGCGAGAGTAATGAAAATCCTAGCCCACTTAATTCCGATCACAGCTGCATTGTTGCTGGGGGCTTGCGGCGAGCGTGCAATCAGTCAAATTACCGATGCGCGGTCCGAGCAAGGATTGGCCTATGATCTGCTTGGACAGGGGCCCCTGCTGGTGTTTATTCATGGGAATAACCTGGATCGAAGGATGTGGGAGAGCTCGGTAGCGTACTTTAGATCCAGAGCCACAGTGCTCAGCTATGACCTCAGAGGACTGGGTGAATCGGCGACGGCGGTTGCACAGTATTCCGATCACCATGATTTAGTGAATCTACTGGATGAAATCGGTGAGAGCGATGCCATGATCATCGGGCTTTCTGGTGGGGTTCAAGTGGCGCTGGATGTCGCCCTCGCTGCGCCGGAGCGGGTGCGAAGTTTGGTGTTAGTTTCCCCCTCACTCAATGGTTATGTGCCGGCAGAAAACCCGTCTTATCTGCCCGACTTGATGGCGGCGCTGAGATCACGCGATTTTGAGAGTGCCGATGAAGTTCTACTCAACTCTTCCATCATGGCAGTGCCTGCAGAACATGCCGCGCTTGTGCGGAAGATGGTGAGAGAATCTCGACAGTGGGAATTGCCCTATGCGTTGATGATGCCAAATCCAACACCTGTTCTCGAAAACCTGGCATCGGTGGAGGTTCCAGTGCTGCTCCTGATTGGGGAAAATGATATAGCGGCGATTCATGCTTTAGGGGATCTTTTGCAGCAGCAGCTTCCCGATGCACGGCAGGTGGTAATACCTGCAGGGGGCCATCTTCTGAATTTGATTGCACCAGTAGCATTTCACCAAGAAATTTCTGAATTTTTTGAGAGGGATAGTGAATGACTGAAGCGGGCATACGGCTCGAATCGAGATGCCGAAGAGCATGCAGTGCGTTCCAGCAGCGTTGATGATTGCGGAGGCACGATAGATGAT
The DNA here is from genome assembly GCA_022563075.1 of Pseudomonadota bacterium. Lineage (GTDB taxonomy): Bacteria > Pseudomonadota > Gammaproteobacteria > Pseudomonadales > Pseudohongiellaceae > UBA9145. Next base: position 2,358 of record JADFOC010000194.1, on the reverse strand, counting down.
TAATATCGTCGTTCTACTGGAAGTAGATGATGCATCTGCGTTGGTCGATTACGAGCGAATCGCGATAAGAATCATGAAAGCTTATGGCGGTCAATTGATATCTGCATACAAACCAATACAAGATGACGGCTCTGATTCAGAAATTGACGAAGTACATATTATTCAGTTTCCGGATCTCGATAGTTTCGAGGCTTATCGAGCGGATTCGAAGTTAGCCGAACTGTCGGGGCTCAGATCGAAAGCGATAGCAATGACAAAGATCTATGTATCTGAAGTAGCAATCGAATATGATTAAGTGCACGGTGGACTGAGGAAATAATAATGACAACGACAGAGCAGCCAAGTATACAAAACCATTACGTCAGTGCATTGGTGGACAGTGAGCGCTGGAATGAATTTAAGGTTCGTGATGATGATATCGTCATCGTCACATCCTATAAAGCTGGTACTACCTGGATGCAGGGCATCTGCGCCGCACTGGTGTTTCAGCAACCGCAGCCGCCGGTGCCGCAAGATGCGTTGTCGCCCTGGCTGGATGCGAATTTTGGACCCGTCACCGAGGTGCTGGCACATCTCGAAAGCCTGCAGAACAGGCGTTACATCAAGACTCACCTGCCCTTGGATGGTCTAAAATATTTCGATGAAATCAAATATATCTTCATTGGCAGAGACGGCAAGGATGTGTGGATGTCCATGTGGAACCATTGGCATAACATGACCGATGAGATTATCGATAACCTCAACAACGCACCGGGTCGACAGGGACCTCCCTTCGCAAAAGCACCGGACGAAATTGGACCGGCTTTTGACGAGTGGCTGATTAGAGGTTCCTTTCCGTGGGAGAACAATGGCTACCCATTCTGGTCACATCTGCATCATGCCATTACCTGGTGGAACTATCGCCATCTTCCCAACATCTTATTTGTTCACTTCGAAGATCTCTTGCAAGACACAGATGGGGAGATGCGTCGTATTTCCGCCTATCTTGATATACCGGTCAACGAAGACATCTGGCCAACATTGGTGGAGGCTGTGTCATTCGACTCGATGAAATCCAATGCCGAAGTGATGGCTCCCGGTGCCACCCATGGTATCTGGAAAGACACCAGTAATTTTTTCCACAAAGGCATCAATAAGCGCTGGCAGGGGGTGCTGAGTGATGAACAAGTTGCGGCCTATGATGCTCTGGCTGTGGGTGAGCTTGGGCCCGAATTAGCACGCTGGTTAGAATTTGGTGGGCGGCTTGATTGATTGCAAATTATGCTGGAAGCATCGATAAATGGAAGTACTTAGTGTTAAGCTGCGGGTAGTTTTCGACTCCTGATAATCAAATCTGTATGAGCCAGACAAATAGTATAAAAAGAGAAGGTTTAATCGATGCATAAATCCAAATTTCAAATATTGTTACGGGCACTGCTTGCACTGACCGCGTTTCTTATCGCCGCGCAAGTAAACGCTCAACGTGAAGTGGATCCGACGCGATTTGAAGAAGCTATCCAGCGTTTCGAAGAAATGGATAGCGTCTCGGCACCACCGGAAGGAGCCATCCTATTGACCGGTAGTTCCAGTATTGCTCGCTGGAACAATCAGGCTGCTGCTGCGCTGGCCCCCTTAACGGTAATAGCGAGAGGCTTCGGCGGCAGCGTAATGGAAGATGTGTTGTACTATCTCGATCGGGTTGCCCTGACCTACAAGCCTCGTGCAATTTTGATCTACGAGGGTGACAACGACACCGGTAGTTATTTTGTGCCGGAGGACAAGATAGTCTCTCAATTCGAAGAAATCGTGGCCAAGGTGCATACAGCACTCCCTGAGACTAGAATTTATGTCATGTCGGTTAAGCCCAGCATCGCTCGCTGGGAATTTTGGGAGACTGCACAGAAGGTCAACGCCCGCCTGCATGCAATTGCCAAGGCAGATTCTCAAGTGTTTTATATCGACGTCGCGACGCCCTTTCTGCAGGTCGATGGTCATGTCATGACGGATATCTTCATCGATGACGGGCTACATTTGAACGACCTGGGAAATTCTATTTGGGGTAGCACCATCAAGGCCGCGCTGATGCCACAGGAAGCAAGATTCGAGTAGCTTCTGCGGTTGTTGAGCAAGGAACCTAATGAATCTTCTGGATTTACTCGAAGCGCTGATTAAGCTGGGGTTGCCCATGGTCGCCCTGAGCTGGTTCATTTTCAGCTGGCTGTACGGCAGCGGTGAAATTGATCGCGACGCCGACCGCAAGGCCATCTCTGCGCGGCTGAAGAAGATGAAGAAATCTTTCAATAAAGACGCCATCGAAAAACCTCATTTTATTTTCGGGAAATGGATGAAGTTTGGCGGCGGGTTTTATGGTTTGGCTGG
>JADFOC010000193.1 GCA_022563075.1 Pseudomonadota bacterium | reverse complement strand
AAATACAGGCTTCCAAGGCGACGGAGTTTGCGGCGGCGGTGTCCAGGTATTTCCCAGCTATTTCAGCAGACAAATTGATTCCCGCCTATTCGGGAATACGGCCGAAACTGACGGCGGCAGGAGAACCGGCGGCAGATTTCGTCATTCAAAAGGGCGAGGATTTTGCTATGCCGGGTCTGATTCAGTTGTTTGGCATCGAATCACCCGGTCTTACCGCCAGTCTGGCCATAGGAGAATACGTATTATCCCTGCTCAGTGAGGTAGAAAACTGAAGGCCTAGCGCGAATTTCCCGAATAGTCAAATTATTTGCAAATAAAGTGGCATTATTCTGGAATTGGTCTTTACTTAAGATACTGAAGCTGAATCCACGTACCCGACTTGGTGCTCAACTTCACAGGAACTTAATGAGTTCCGAGTTATTCCTTTATGTGTTACTCCTAATGGTATTTGCCTGAAGTCGCCCCCCGGCTTCAGGCTTTTTTTTGCGTGCCTTGCCTGAGCTCACATCGTATGTGTCGGTTTGTCTGATTCCAATTGTCCTGCCAGGATGTTCTCGATCCGAGTTTTTGCAACACCCTCGGTATCATTAAATTGAATGCCAATACCACGCACCCGGGTACCTTGTGCCCGCGGAGGGGTAACCCACACTACTTTCCCGGCGACCGGAATTTTCTCGGCATCATCCATCAGTTTCAGCAACATGAAGATTTCATTGCCAATCTGATAGCTCTTCTTGGTTGGGATGAAGAGACCGCCATACTTGATAAAGGGCATGTAGGCCGCATACAAGACCGCCTTGGTTTTGATCGTTAGCGATAAAATGCCATGCCCTGCCACTGCTTTGGTACTCCTTCCCTATATCTGACAATTTATCCATCACGTTGCGCGGTGCTGCATTGCATTACTGAAGCATGCTCCAGCGCCACAGCAACGATTCCATAATCAACTGTGGATTCGGATTGGTGCCTGCAATTAACTGCCCCCTCGCTGTCTGCACTTCCTCGAAGAAGCCAAAAAGATCAGCCACCAACGCTTGAACCGGCAACTGCTTGGCATCGAAAATCGAGCACAGTGCGTCTGTTGCCTGGTCTGTTTCGTCGGGTCGCTGATTAGTTAACATGCACTTAATTAATATAGTCGAAGTCGCTGCCAAATACCCCAACGCGGTGATTTCTCCAATTTTTCCGGACAGGTTTACCAGTTTATCGATCGAAGATTGACCCCGTGCAAGTTCACCCAGTTTCGCCAGGAATTCTTGTCTATGCTCAAGCGCCCCAGTAGCCGCCAATTCCAATGCGAGTAGCGGCCTGTTGCGCGAGGCAAGCAACAGCTTATCGATGTCTTCGAGCCCAAGTTTCACCTGCAGCCATTGGGATGCTTCCGATTTCGATGGCGCGGAAAAAAACAGGCGTTGGCAGCGACTGCGTATCGTCGGCAACATTCTACCGGCCAGATCACTGACCAGGAACAGATAGGTATTATTCGGTGGTTCCTCCAGAGTCTTCAACAAGGCATTAGCGGCGTTAGCATTCAACCGATGCGCCTGGGTGATGATGACTACCTTGGCGCCACCAGAATGACTGGTGCGAATAGCAAATTCGGACAAGAACCTGATTTGTTCTATCTTGATATCCTTACTGCCCTCTTCCGGGCCGATCTGCCAGATATCAGGATGACTATGCTTGCCGCCCATTAGACAATTTGGGCACTCACCGCAAGCTACCTGCTGATGCGGTGTGCGACAGAGCATGAAGTGAGCAAATGCGGAGACGAACATGGTTTTGCCCAGGCCGCTCTCGCCGCAGACGAGATAGGCGTGGGCTAATTGCTCAGTCTTGAATTGTTGGGCCAGTCGTCCCCATGCTGCTAACTGCCAAGGCAACGGAATTTCGAAAGCGGTCGCTTGTTGGTCGAGCTCATCACTCACCATTAAACACCCTTTGTTGTAACGCGAGCAGGATATTGGATTTAACCACATCCAAGTTTTGCGACGCATCGATTATTACACAGCGTTCGGGTTCCGCGGCGGCGATCTCGAGATAGGCTTTTCTTACCTTCTCGAAAAATGCGATCTCTTCCTGTTCGAATCGGTCCAGGCTTGCTCTCTGTTGAGCCCGCGCTAATCCTATTGCCGGATCCAGATCCAGAATAATAGTCAGATCCGGTTTTAATTGACCTTGAACCAACAACTCCAGTTCCGCTATGGTGCTCCGATGTATTCCGCGACCGCCTCCCTGATAAGCATAGGTTGCATCGGTAAAGCGATCGCATATGACCCACTGACCCTGTGACAGGGTGGGCTTGATTAGTCTCTCCACATGTTGCGCACGAGCGGCAAATACCAGCAACAGTTCACTTAACTCGGTCACCGGTTCTTCCTGCACTTCTAGTAATAGTTGCCTGATTTTCTCCGCCAGAAGAGTGCCACCTGGCTCTCTGGTCACAATGCATTGAATATTCCTGGCTTCAAGGCATTGTTTTATCCATTCGATGTTGGTGCTTTTACCTACTCCTTCGATACCTTCCACCGTAATAAATAATCCCGTGTCTTTTTGCATGACTTGTATCGGACACTCCCTACATTATTGAACGGCTGATTGCCGTTGATAGCGATTAACTGCTTCGTTGTGTTCTTCGAGTGTGCTCGAGAAAATGTGACCACCGTCACCTTTGGCCACAAAATACAAATAGCCAGATGGTAGTGGATTCAGACTCGCATGAATCGATTCCATGCTGGGCAAGGCTATGGGCGTGGGCGGCAAACCGTCTATACGATAAGTGTTATAAGGCGTTACCCTGGACAAGTCGGCGCTGCGAATAGTACCGCCGTAGGACTCTCCCATGCCATAGATTACGGTTGGGTCTGACTGCAGACGCATGCCTAATTCCAGGCGTCGCACAAATACGCCTGCTATGTGTCCACGCTCGGCCCCCACGGCAGATTCCTTTTCAATGATCGAAGCCAGCGTCAACGCCTGGTAAGAACTCGCATAAGGCAAAGCGCCTAACCTGGTCTCCCAAGCGGTTGCCAAGACATGTTCCAGTCTGTCACTCGCTCTCTGCAGCAGCTGAATATCGGAAGTGCCGGCGGTGTAAAAATAGGTATCAGGGAAAAGCAGTCCTTCGGGATTATCCACATCGAGACTCAAGAGATTGGCGATCTCAGCCATGCTCCTTGATTGTAGCTGCTTCTCGATCTTATCGCTTTGCCAGATTGCATCCAGCGCTTGGCGAAAGGTCCATCCCTCTATCAGCGTAATGCGGTACTGCAAGCTATCCCCTCGTACCAACTGGGTTAACAATTGCGCCGGCGTTAAGCCCGGTATCAGCTCATATTCTCCGGTTTTAATCGCATCTTCGACGCCCCGCCATTTAGCCAATAAGTTAAATAACAATGGATATCGAAGATAACCGGCTTGGTTCAGGTCCAGACTCACTCTCGATAGCGAACTGCCTGCAGCCACTTCAAATGTTATTGATTCATGCAGCGTCGTCACCGGAGAGTGCAAAAAACGGAGACTGAATAGTAGCGGGATGCTAACCAGTAGCAAAAGGATTAAAACTGCGATGACACATTTTCGTATCAGCGGATCAGCTGGCAAAGTTAAAAACTTCATTGTGATAGAGAATCGCTTGTCGAGTTCTTGGGCCTACTGACCATTCAAACACAGTATCATTTTCAACCAGTTTAATCACTGGCCATACTCCAAATACACTGTTACATAGGAACAGCTCGTTAGCCTCCTTCAGTTCTTCGAGTGCCACTACCCGATTTTCTGACTGCATCCCATCTTTCGCGAATCGATGCAGCAAAAACTGCTGCATAATGCCTCTGACCCCGGCCACACTCAGATCGGGACAGATGAGTCTGTCATTCTTCACCAGGAGTAAATTACTCTTGGTGCCTTCTATGACATTTCCAATTTGGTCCAGGCAAATTCCTTCGGCAAATTCGTCAGACAATTCCATGCTCGCCAATACCTGATCAAGTCTATTTAAATGTTTCATCCCCGACAATGCCGCGTTACTGGAGAGACGGTGTTGGCACACCATGACGCTCACCCCCTGCTCGGTATATTGGTTGTAATCTGCTGGATACGGAAAATACTGAATTATTCGAGTAGGCTGGCTCTGATTGTTTGGTCGGTAACCGCGCCCGCCACTGCCGCGAGTGACGGTGATTTTTACGACGCCGTCGGGGTCATTGCTGTCGAGTATCTGCTTTAGTTCATTATTGAGTTCAGGCAACTCGAGCGGGATACCGAGGCGCCGACATGACCGTTCCAGCCTCTCGAGATGGAGTCTCAGCAGAATCGGCATGCCGGCATGAATGCGAATGGTTTCGAAGCAGCCATCGCCGTATTGCAAGCCGCGATCTTGCACTGAAATGAAGTCAGACTGCTGACCATTGATCAAAGTTTGCAAGTTGATAACCCGATCAGTTGCAGACTATCGAACCAGTCTCTAGTCAAATTTTGAAAAGATGAGACTGCCATTGGTGCCGCCGAAACCAAATGAATTACTTAGTACTATGCTTACTTTCTGCTCTCGGCTGGTGTGCGGCACGTAATCCAGATCACATCCTGCATCTGGCTCATCGAGATTAATGGTGGGCGTTACCACCTGATCTCGCAGCGTCAACACAGAAATTATCGCTTCCACCGCTCCGGATGCACCCAGCAAGTGTCCGATCATCGATTTACTGGAACTGACACAAAGCTTGTCGGCATGGTCGGCGAAGACGGTTTTAATTGCCTGTGTCTCAGCCATATCACCAGCCAGCGTAGAAGTACCATGTGCGTTGATGTAGTCCACGGCTGACGGATCCAAATGTGCACTGGTTAAGGCATTGCGCATACAGCGCGCGGCACCCGCTCCGCCGGCGGAGGGTAAAGTCATGTGATAGGCATCGCCACTCATGCCAAAACCAACTAATTCGGCATAGATTGTGGCTCCACGTTGCCTGGCATGCTCCAATTCTTCCAACACCAAAATGCCAGCACCGTCACTGAGGACAAATCCGTCTCTGTCTTTATCCCATGGCCGGCTAGCACGCTGGGGGTCATCATTTCTCATCGATAGCGCGCGAGCGGCACAGAATCCACCCAAGCCTACCGGGGAAGTTGCCATTTCTGCCCCACCCACGAGCATCACCTCCGCCTGATTGTTGCTGATCATATTGGAGGCTAGACCGATATTATGTGTACCGGTAGTACAGGCAGTGGTCACGGCGATGTTGGGACCTTTTAGACCGAAACGGATAGAGAGACTGCCGGCAATCATGTTGATGATCGAGCCGGGCACGAAGAAAGGAGATACCTTGCGCGGACTGGCATTGCTGATCTGCAGTGCTGTCTCTTCGATGGCGGTAATACCACCAATACCTGAGCCAATTGCCACGCCGGCTCGGTCCGGGTTCCAATTAGAGTCGGCCAGACCGGAATCCTCGAAGGCCTGGACGCCAGCGGCGATCCCGTAACGCATGAACACATCCATGCGTCGCGCTGCTTTCGCATCCATGTAGAGACTGGCGTCGAAGTCTTTGACCGAACCGCCAATTTGGGTGGTAAATCCACTGACATCAAAATGGCTGATAGTGTTTATTCCGCTCTGACCATTCTTGAGAGCATCCCAAGCGGTGGCTACATCATTTCCCACCGGAGTAATTAACCCAAGTCCGGTTACTACAACTCTTCTGCCATTCAATGGTGCACTCTCTCAGCGCTAATGATCTACGGCCAAATAAACAAAAGCTACTCCAGAGTACTCCAGAGTAGCTTTGCCTTTTGTAATCAATTAAATCTTACAGATGTTGGTTAATGTAGTCACAGGCCAGTTGTACGGTGGTGATTTTTGCAGCATCTTCATCG
>JADFOC010000192.1:5090-5933 GCA_022563075.1 Pseudomonadota bacterium | reverse complement strand
TGCTATGAGTGACCTGCCTGGACCGGCAAAGCATCTCGATGCTACGCACCGACGAAAATGACTGGGAAAAGTGAATAGAATAGGAAAACATGCGGTCTTGTGAAATAATTGGAGTAAGATTCCAATTTTCCTGATGAGCAAATACCCTTAGCACGATGTTCGCACCGCGTAACAGCAAATTTCCAAAACTTTTGATAATGCTGGTCATTATCTCGCTGACCTATAACCCTGTTTCACAGGCTTTGGGTAGTGGCGCAGTTTCCGATGCCCTAGAGACACTCTCACAAGAAACTGGAAAAGATCGTCGGATTACCGAACATCATCACGACTTTCTCCAAACCTCCCCCATTTCTATGGATGTATCCAATGGCCACCACAGCAGCCATGCCGGTGATGCGGAACACTGCCAACCGGGTTCCTGCGTATGTCATTGCAGTGCATCGTGCATGGTCATGATTGGATCCTCCAAAGACGGTGTTTCCCAGCACTCCAATAGCAACATTCCCTTGGAAGAATTTTATCTATCCCAACCGCCCGCCCGCCTGATTCGTCCTCCGATAAGCGCGTAACTTCATTACTCTGGTCTGCAGAGGGTATCTCTGGTTCTGAATAGCTGGAATGACAGGTTATTTCTGCCTGTTTTCTCGTCCCGTGACCACCGGATGCAATTTCAGCTTGCCGCATGACTCGGCCCTATTTGACTACTCTTTGCCGACACCAGGTTTACCAGGCTAATCAATCAACATGTAGTACAACAATGCAGTAGGAGAAATAAACGTGACCATACACTCAATATCCAAATTCGAAGGAATATTTAAACTGGCCAGCGTAATGCTGATGGTC
>JADFOC010000192.1:0-5080 GCA_022563075.1 Pseudomonadota bacterium | reverse complement strand
GGCGATGGACTTCAGCCACCCGGATATATATCCCCGAATGCTGTCTCCCTGTCGGTATCGCTCTCGCCGTATCTGTTCCTGGCGATGGGTCAATAATAGCCATGTCCCCAGAGCAACTAACGCTCAGTTTTACCGAGGAAGTGCGTTTACTCAAAGTGGGTGTAATGGGCAGTGATAATAATGCCATCGACATTGGTTTTACGCCCAATAGAGACGCCAAACAACTCTTTGCCGTGGCACTGCCGAATCTTCCAGAAGATGCTTATATCGTTAAGTGGACTGTTCTCGGTAGCGACGGCCATGGGGTTGACGGAAGTTTTGGATTCGCCATTGACGCCAATGCTACCGCCACCGCCGCTCACGGTCACGACGATCATGCTGCCAATGGAATTCATGACGAAGCGGCGCAGGGACAACATGATGCACATGGCACCTATGATGCAGCAGCCCATGAACAACATGGTGCGGGACACGCCGGGAACCATAGCCATTGATGTTGCCAATAGCGCCCTGAGACTTGGCGCGTGTAATCGGTAAAGCTGCAGTAGCCGTTCTAATTTTATTCGCCACCAGCTATTTAACTGGCGTGGCGGGCCAATGCATGAAGGCAGCTAGTGATACCGGTATTTTAAATAGGTTTAAACATGAATCCTTATCCAGCTAGAGCAGTACAATTAGCCCTGTTGTTGGGGTTGTTAGTTGCTTGCCAAGCAACCATCGAGCCCTTCGTCATTGCCGAAGATCACCCGGCGAGTCCAGCGGCCCAAGTTACAGTGCCCCAGGCACAGTTTACTGCGCTTCCCCCGATTACATTTGGAAACGTCGATGAAGATAGTGCACAGCAATTAATTGACCAAGCCCTCGATCACGCAGCCGTGCAAGAGGCTAATCCAGGCAGTCATGCGCATGACGCGCAATCTGAGGCCAACCCCGCAGCATCGATCACAACCGAATTACCAGCGGGCAACGCTGTCATGAAGAAAACAAATCAGGAGGAACCGGCCCATGCACATGGCCATTAAATCTCACTTGATCCAGGCTGGGCTGTTTGGTTTCGTGGACAGACTCAGATCGAGAAGTTGCGGGTTAGTCGTTTTTATATTAAGCCTTCAGTCCTGCGTATCCTTGAACGACGAGCACCTGGCCGAAGTGAGTTTGATGGTGGAGGATATGACGGGGTTTGAGACACACTATCGGGGCAGTAGTTCACTGGATGCGGTCATCGCTGAATTACTACTCGAGCCGATGACCTTGACTGCCGCCTTACAAATCGCATTGTGGAAAAACGCTGACCTACAAGCCAGTTACCAAGAACTGGATATTGCCGATGCCTTGCTGGTCGAGGCCAGTTTGCTACCTAATCCCATTTTTTCAGCCGATATTGCCTATCACGATGACAATCATCCCGACTTCGATTTTGACATATCACTGGTTGAAAATTTTTTGGGCATCTTGTTACGACCCGCTAAAAAGAAGATTGCTGCCGCTCAATTCGAGGCCACCAAACTGCAAGTGACCGCGGAGGTTCTGGATGTTCTCGGCAGTACCAGGGCATCCTACTATCGTCAGGTGGCCGCCCAGGAGAAACACGGTTTGCGCAGTCAGGTGCTTGCAGCCATGGCCGCATCTTATGAGTTTGCCCAGAGACTCTTTGAAGCAGGCAATGTGACGGTACTGGATTTGTATGACGAACAACTGTTGTTTGAAGAAGCCAGGATTAATTTAGCCGACGCCGAGCTGGCGCTGGCCCAATCCAGAGAACAGCTAAACCAGGTGCTGGGCTTGTGGGGAAATCATACTAATTGGCAGACACCCGAGCGTTTACCTGAGTTACCGGAAGCCGATCCACTGACCGATTTTGAAGCCAACATCGTGGCGGCCAGCATCGACTTAAAAATAGCCGAACAGGAAGTGAATTCACTCGCCTTCCGCTATGGGTTGGCGCGCTCTACCGCGTGGGTATTCGACTGGAATCTCGGCTTAGTAACCAGACGTGACGATGAGATACGGGAGCGGGGCTTCGCGTTCGATCTACCGCTACCATTTTTCAATCAGGGCCAGACACGTAACGCCGTCGCCCAGGCACGTTTGCAACAGCGCCAGCAGCAATTGATCGCTACCGCCGTGCGGCTTCGCAGCCAAGCCCGACTGGCGCAACAAACCTTGCAGGTGCAGCGGCAACAAGTGCTGCATTATCAGGATGTGATATTGCCACTACAGACACAAATTGTGAGTGAAAATCAGGCCATGACTAACGCCATGCAAATCGGCGTGTTCAGGTTATTGCAGGCCAAACGCATGCAGATCGAGGCGGGAGAAAGCTATGTGGATAATCTGTTGGGATTCTGGTTGGCCAAGACCTCGGTGGAACAACTCAAACTGGGGCGAATGACCCATCAAGGCGACTTGTCCCAATCTCGCTTATTGGTGAACGTTACACCGCAGGGTAATTATCAATGAGTGTTTCTATTCGATCATTCACCTTGTCCCTAAATTCAATTAACAACTTTGGCGTAGGCGATGATTTACCGGCTACGCATTCTCCAGTAAGAGGTTACTGATTATGAAACGCAGAACATTTATCGGAGTTGGCGCTGCCACCGTTGGCGCAGCAGCCAGTTTACCGCGGTTGGCTCAGGCTCAAACGACGCCGGTGCAATGGGAGACCTCCTACAGCGGCGGCTCCCTCGATGTAGAGCCACAACCACCGGGACTACCAGGGGAAGATTACAATCCGGTGGTGGTGCCCAATGGGTCCGCCTTGCCTTTTAAGATTGTCGATGGGGTCAAGGTGTTTCACCTGATTCCGCAAGAAATCACCCACGAATTCTGACCGGGCCGGATTGCGAAATGCTGGGGTTACAACGATCACGTCAACAGCACGGTTATCGAAGCGGTTGAAGGGGAGCGTATCAGAATCTATGTCACCAACAAACTCAAGGTTCCAACCACGGTGCATTGGCACGGCATCTATCTCCCCAATGGGATGGACGGAGTGAGTTCACTCAATCAGCGTGCCATTGCGCCAGGAGAAACCTTCAAATATGAGTGGACCTTGCGCCAACATGGCACCTACATGTATCACTCTCATCATGACACCATGATCCAGGAAGGGATGGGTCTGGCAGGCATGCTTGTGGTACACCCGAGAGAGCCGAAACCAGAGTATCGAGTCGACCGGGACTTCGCTCTGTTGCTCAGTGAATGGCGAATTGACCCCGGTGCTTCCCGTCCCGATCCAAACGAGATGAGTGATTTCAATTTGTTAACCATGAATGGTCGTTGTTTTCCAGGCACGGCGCCCCTGGTGACCAAGTTGGGAGAGAAAGTACGGATCCGCTATGGCAACCTCAGCGCCATGGATCATCATCCCATCCATCTGCACGGCTACCGATTTAAGGTTGTGGCCACCGATGGTGAACGCATACCGATGTCGGCACAGTGGCCGGAGACTTCGGTTCTGGTAGCGACAGGACAAACCCGGGATATTGAGTTTGTCGCCGATGCACCGGGAGATTGGGCTATTCACTGCCATATGACGCATCACACCATGAAGCAGATGGGGCACGAGATCCCGAACTTGGTAGGCTTGGAGCCAGGTGCATTCGATAGCCATGTGCGCCCTTTGCTACCGGAATACATGACCATGGGTCAACACGGGTTGGGGAACATGGGGGCTATGGGCATGCGCGTTCCCGCCAATAGCATTCCGATGGTGGGCGGGCCAGGCCCGTTTGGTTATATCGGCATGGGGGGCATGTTCACGCTACTGAAAGTACGGGCTGGTATCAGCAGTTACGCAGATCCGGGCTGGTACGATCATCCTGCAGGGACCGTGGCTGATCTGGCATCGACCTTAGATTTGCGGCGCGATGGAATCAATCTGGTCACCTAGAGTACACAACCACCATTAGTCATGGTGACGGCGCTCGATATCTATAAACAACAATTCATGGCGGAAAGTAATAGATCTACCAAGCGGAATAAATAATTAGGCACAGGACTATTTATGCCAATACGGTGCGGCTCACACTGAAGCTTCCCACCACAGGGTGAGAGGCAATAGTGCATAAGCGGCGAAGACTGACATTAGGAAAAGCCCGGTGCTGGTCCAAAGCAAGATTCGCTGCCAATGCAATCGGCGCCGGTCGACGAGTTCGCAATAGTCCACGTGATGAAGCCGTAGAAAACAGTAGCCAAGGATGGCCGCCGTAGTTATAAAGGTGACGAACTTGTATTCCGACAGCACGACCACCCAGGGTAATGTGGACACCAGTGAAGCTCAACAACGGCTTTAGCCACAATTATGGCTTCGGATGGTCTTTGAGTGACGTTCGCGACCACAGGGTCGTCGGACATGGCGGGATAACGGGTAAATATATTTTCCGTCTCCCGGACGACAAGCTGACAGTGATCGTGCTTACCAACTTGAGCATGGAGAGCGGTTCGAGTCCGCTCACCATCGCGCGAGGCGTTGCCGGGCGCTACGTTCCCGGCATTCTTTTGAGTTCTCTTAAGGAGCAGCCGGACCCCGACCCGCAGATGACGCAGAACATGAGGAAGCTACTGTCGGATATCGCCAATGGCGTCACGGATTCACCGCGGATGACTCCAGAGCGCAACGCCACTCTGAGTCCGATCTTCATGCGTTATATCGCAACCTCCTCATCGCTCAAAGACGTGAAGTCCTTCACGTTCGTTGCATGTGACAAAGTGGAAGAGCGCCGGATAGATCGGTTTGGCGTCCGGGTCAGCCGCATTTGTTATTACAAACTGGTGAATGCGCTGGAGACGCGTTACCTTTCGTTTTACCTGACGCCAGACGCCAAGGTCGCTGATATTCGATCCTCAACGGAATAGGCCGCCCGCCGTCGAAGATCAGATGTTCATAAACCTCGTCGCAAACGGCGTAGGCATCATGGCGTTCGACCAGATCGGCGATGCAGCGCAATTCGTCTTCGCTGAACACCTTGGCCGCCGGGTTCATCGGCGAATTGACCAAGATCAGCTTGGTTTTGTCCGAAAACGCCGCCGCCAGGGCGTCCAGCGGCAACTCCCAATCGGGGGGCTCGAGGCGAAC
>JADFOC010000191.1 GCA_022563075.1 Pseudomonadota bacterium | reverse complement strand
CCCCTTCTGTGGGTTTCACTTGGCGAATTTCTCGCTCTTGCCGCTTCCTTGGAACATTTGGCTAACACAGCCGGTAATCAACGCGCACAAATTGTGGCGGATGCACTCGATAAGGCCACGAGTACTTTCCTGGATAATAATAAGTCACCATCGCGTAAAGTAAATGAGCTGGATAGTAGAGGTAGTCATTTCTATCTGGCGATGTATTGGGCACAAGCGCTTGCTGAGCAAGACGCTGATCAACAACTAAAGTCGAAATTTACCAGGCTTGCTTCCGAGCTGTCGGTAAATGAATCAAAAATCATCGAAGAACTTATTTCAGTTCAAGGCGTGTCAATGGATATTGGAGGCTACTACAAGCCAGATCCTGATTTGATTGCAGCCGCCATGAGGCCAAGTGCCACATTTAATGGCATATTGTCACAAGTCTGATTCGGACAGCAGTATATAGGCACCAAGCCCGGTTAGTATTGTGCCAGCTACTTTGTTCTGCACCAATTGAGCATGATCGTATGATTGCAACCAATTGGCGGCCCGGCTGGCGAAGAATGTGACAAACAGATCACAAGGAATTGCTGAAATAGTGACAATCAAGCCAAGTAACAGAAACTGTGGTGCAGTCGGACCTGCTTCAGGTGATACGAATTGCGGCAGTAATGCCAGGTAGAACATTACAGTTTTCGGATTAGAGACTTCTACTATCACGCTCTGCCTGAAAATCTTCCAATAGCTTTGCCTGATGGTAATGCTCTGCGCTTTTAATGGTCCTGTATCTGCTAGTAAATAGTTAATCCCCAGATAGACAAGATAAGCTGCACCACTCAGTTTCAATAATGTGTAGGCAACAGGCGAATACGTGAGCAGCGCTGACAAACCAAGCACCGCCGCCATTACATGGATGAGGTTGCCAACTGCCAGGCCAGCCACGGCTGCAAGCCCACCATTGACGCCTTGTGAAATGCTGCGCGCCATCACGTAGAGATTAGATGGACCTGGCGACAGATTCATGATGAAAGCGGCAGCAGTGAAGGCAATTAGAATTTCAATTGAGGGCATGTGAGATCAGTTGAACTCGTTGGTCTATTGCAGATTAACGACTCTATTCGGTTAACAAAGCCCGCCTGGTGTGGCGGGCTTTTTTCTGCAGCCTCTATTTGGCGGGTCGCAGGTAACGTTTGATGCCGCCTACGGGTCCGACTTCAGCGCCATAGATTACGCCATTGCGGTCTGCGACTACACCTTCTGCCGTGCAAGTACCACGGCACTCAGGCATTGGATCCGGAATTAAAAACTCAACTTCACCGGTTTGTGCACTACCCACTCGAATACCGCGAATCCAGTCACCGTGTGCAGGATTGACCGAACCGGATTCGGAGTCAGCCGAATACAACACGTCGTTCTTGTCAATATAGATGCCACTGGGTCGACCGAACTGATACCACATGTCAATGAAATTGCCTTGCTGATCGAATATCTGAATGCGGTTGTTGCTGCGATCGCCTACAAAGAGTCGACCCTTGGAATCCATAGCCAGCGCATGCGGCTGGACAAACTGACCAGGCCCATCCCCCATCTCGCCAAATGACAGCAGAAATTCACCGCTACTGTTAAATTTGAGGATTCGAGCCGGAGTGCCAGGACTGTTGGAATGTCCTTCTGCAACAAAGATATCTCCATTGGGAGCCACATGCACATCATTCGGCGTGAAGAAGTATTCGTCGTCCCGACCGCCTCCTTTCTTACCCAGTGTCATCAGGTGAATACCGGTGGGACTGAATTTATGTACCTGATGGCCATAGGCGTTGGTCGGGGGATTATCTCCGCCCTGATTGTCACGGCCGTCGGCGATCCATACATTGCCCTCGAAATCGACGTGGATGCCGTGGGGCCAGGTGATATATCCAGCGCCGAAACTGCGAACCAGGTCGCCATTCTTGTCGAATAACATAATCAGGTTAATATCCGGATTCTGTACACAGGCATTAATATTGGCGCCACAGCGCTCAGCAATCCAAATGCTCTCACCATCCAGGTCCATGTCTACGGTGCTAGATGAACCCCAGTTTCTTCCTGCAGGCAACTTGAAATAATCAGACTGCGTAATATAGGGATTGGGAAAGTCATTGGCAGGGGGCATATCAGCTTGGGCAATGGCCAACGCTGGCACCACCAACAATGCGATGAATACTGATCTTATGCTGTTATTGCTAATCATCTGTAAGTCAACTCTCGTTACGTATGGGTTGGGGGGTACAAGAATAAACTAGGCATTTTGGCAGATCAAATGTAAATGTGTATCTTTGTATTACAGTCCGGTGTAGCGATCGCAGATTGGAACAACAGGTACTGAGAAACTCAGTGGTTTATGCGAGCAGATAGCGCCGTGGTCGCCGAGACTACCGAATAAGCATCAACAGTTAGCAGGCCAGGGCCTGCCGTAACCGACTGGCTACGCTGCTTTATACTTTGTTAGTGCTGGCCAATATCCCACTCGCAGTTACATATAAAGTGCCACTTACACCATTTTGTATCCGATCGATGTCGTATTTAACCAGTAGCCTTTTGGCCTTGGCGGCCAGTACGGCGTAGGTCGCATCGATGATGACGGCTAGAATCCAGAAGCACATCGACAAGAATGCAATCTGTGGTAGATAGGAAGCGTTCGCAACAACGAACTGAGGCAGGAATGCACTAAAAAAAAGAATGGTTTTTGGATTGGTCAGTGACACCCAAAATCCCCGCTGCATCGATCCCAGGGCAGAGGGTGATGGCGTGCTTGTTTTTCGAAAGAAATGATAGAGCGCGTTAATTCCAATAAACAACAAGTAAATTGCTCCCAACCATTTTAGCCAATATAGTCCCTCGGTTAAGGAGGAAAGGAACCAGTTGGTACCGACCGCAGCGACAATGAGTTGGATGATCATGGCAAGACAGATCCCGGCTACAGTCTGTAAGCCCCGAACGTTGCCAGCAAGAAGGCTGGTGGAAACGATGACCAGGACATTCGGTCCCGGCAATGCAATAAATACTACCGAAACAAGTAAAAATGTGACGAGTTGGTCCACCGTCATTGCGCTACACCTTTAATTTGTACTCGATACAATAATTCCGAACGGATCTATCTCCACCAGCACATCGACTAATTCCGTGATATCTATCGGCTGAGCTTTCGAATCGTCGTGTTGGGTAAATACCACCACTCGTATCGCCTGATCTTTTCGCTCAGGAAGTATCGCATCCACAAAATCAAATCCTTGAGGAATGAAGATGTTAACAATGTCGATGGCTGCGCCAGCAGTTCTGGTAAACATGAACTTGCCCGAATACCAGGCCGATTTAGTGGAGGGGAAATTACTGGCAATATCGGCATCATAGATAAAAACGATGTCAACTTCAGTAATGGTGATGGAATTCGGATCCAGACGTGAAGAGACACGAATAGAATTAATTTCGGCAAGGCTGGTATCGATCCAAAGCAAACCAATGAAAAGTAAAAGTACTAATGGCTTGAACATACGACGCTTAATCTTATCTATTATTCACCAAGCTTGAGTATACCAAGAAGGGCTCTACGGCCCTTCCGTATGGGATAACGAACTACCGGGTTTCATCTTTGGGCTTCCGTCTCCCCGGAATCCCATGGATTCAGATCGGCGCCACTCGGCCATTACCCCAGGTGGATAGCCTGAACCACCGACACTGTTCACTATCGAGTCACGGTTTAATCGAACATTTTCCGATGCCTGCCATTCCTTGGCCACCACCACCGTAAGCGCTGACTTGTCGGCGAGCGCTCTCGGCCGTTGCAATGGCGTAGGCGTGCGGTAGGTGTAAAAGCGCTGAAAATCAGGATAGCCGTTCTCGGGGCGTGGGATATCGCCGCTCTGAGCTATCGCCATTAGCGGTGCAAAGCCTGCCAATGAGACTAAGAGTGTAGTCAGGCGAGTGGTCATATTTTCTCCCGAAACCGAGAACTGACAAATTATCTAATATAGAAAAAAGGCCAGAATGGGATTCGATTCCCATTCTGACCTGGTTCAGGATTAAGTGAACTAGCTGATCTATTTACTCCTTAGGCGTGCCGTCGCCATTCATGCCCATGGACTCGTATCGTCGCCAGCCTGCCAGAATACCGGCAAGACCATGATTACCTTCATGACATGCGTATTCATAAAGCGGGTTATCGGTGCGTCGCAGTGGAAATTTAGCAGACCAAGTTACATCCCAAGATAGCGGGTCTTCAACCGTGAAATCATAGTCCAGAGTATTTTCATCGATTCTGGAGATACGTTCTTCCACCATCAAGCTGTGAGAAGTTCCTCTCCAGTTTGTAGCGTAGTAATAATTTTGGGTATTAATCACCAGGGTGTCGCCTTCCCAATGTGCAATGGAATCACCGTCCCATTTCAGGGGGGCATCACGGTGTTCGTCATCAATCCGGATGATGCGCGCGTTATGAATCATTTCATTAACGATGATGATGTGATCCTTGGTTTGTATGAGTTGCAAGTTGTTGTTGTAGGCCCCTGGCACCATGGGCGGGCCACCGACAAAACCCACTAGGCAGCGATCGGCCAAACTACGGGCTTCCGGACCAAGGCTTAGCCTGGTCATCTCCCGTCTTTCCAGACCGCGTTGACGCCCGGCTTCGTTAGATGGTGGCATTCTGCCGTTGGATGGGTCATAAATAAGCGATGTTCTGCGGTCGGCGATGGTTTCGATGCCGCGCTCATACCAGAATTCGTTATAGGAAATAACACCTGGCGGATAACCGGCACCTCCCACCGAGTCGATAATGAGGTCTCGATTCAGGCGCCGATTCTCATAAGCCTGCCATTCTATCGCTTCTGCTTCGGTCAGGGTTGCCTTATCAGCCAATTCCCGCGGACGGTTCAATGGAGTGAGTGTTCTGAATGTGTAGGTGCCCTGCAAATCAGGGTCACCGTACTCGGTGCGAGGAAACTCGCCAGTCTGCGCCGAAACCAAGGGAACCACCAAAATTCCGACCAGCGCCAGACACAGTTTAGTAAGGGCTCTGTTGTGCATTTGTACCTCCAAAACTATTCTAATTCTACTGAGGGCTATCAATTAGGTAATTGCCTGAAATTACGCTGGTTCCGGGGATTATTCAAGAAGAAATTCGTCACAAAAAGTAGCAGAAATTCGAACGCGGCCTACTCAATTTGGCTTAAACCAGGAATCGTTTTCATTGGCGGCTTCAAATTCCTGTAACAATTACAGGTACTGTTCTGGTTCATTCGACTTATGCCTGATTCTCCAGCGTGTCCAAATCGAGAGTGCCACCATGATGGGCAGGGTGATCGCTGCATGGAGTAGTTCAAATCCTGGTAGCGTTACCACCGCTGACAGTAGCGCCAAAAAGACATTCTGCGATAAATCTTCCCGTAGATGCGGGTCGGCTGCATAACTCAATAAGCTGCGATGAATCATTGGCCCCTATTCGACCCACAGCTCTTCCGTCCAGCCAAGCATGGTTTTACCGCTGCTCATCAATAGCTCGTCTTTCTATTTTTGGATTTGTTACAGAATCCAAACATTGACTTTGTCACGGTGGCAAATTGAATTGCACCAATAGGTAGTTTATTCTTCCTGTCGACAATTATTCGAACGAAAGTCGAGTTCTCAATGGCAAAAACAGCCAGCCACAAGGACAGTAAACCACTTAGTCAGCAGAAAAAAATCGGCCGCCAAACCGAATCTGGTGACAGGTCTGGCTCTGTTTTGGGAAGTTTCAAACTGCCGCTTGCATTGACCATAGCGCTATTGCTGATTTCTTTTTCTCCACGCATACAAGCAAGCACATCTTTGGTTTGGTCGTTCTGGGGGGCGGTAGCCGCTCTGTTGGTCTGGCAGATTTTCCTGCTGCTTACCGCACAGCGCCACCACCAATTGCCGTCATTTAACCTGGTGCTACGGCCGC
>JADFOC010000190.1 GCA_022563075.1 Pseudomonadota bacterium | reverse complement strand
ATCTAACATTATTAGCGAAGAATTGCTGGCCATAGACGATCCGGCTATTCCGTTGAATTCGATCGGATTTCGCTCTCCGGTTGTCCACGTTCCTGCGGAGCCAGTAGAAGAGTTGTCTTTAGAAGACTATTTCCAACGCTTTGTGATTGAACATCAGGATTCCATGAACGAAACCCAGCTTGCCAAGAAATTGGGCATCAGTCGCAAATGCCTTTGGGAACGTCGACAGCGCTTTGGCATACCCCGCAAGAAGAAACGGTCAACCTGATCACTCATGCATAGCTCTTCTATCAATTATTCTTCGATTAAAGACCCGCAAAGCGATTGTTTATACGACTTTTTGGCGTCACTGTGATCGCCGCTGGTTTTTGTTACCGCTACCATTCTACTCAAATATTAGTGCATTATTGTAACAAATAAGAGCTGTCAAGGTAGCAAAGACTAGTCTAGGGAAAATTAACTATTTGATAAATATAACAATTCAAGTATTGGCACAATAAATGCACTATATACATTAATAATAATAATAAATTATAATAATAAGCCTAAATAAAAACAAAAATAGCATTACTGAGTTATACAACTAAGGTTAGTGCGTTCAATAATAATAAGGTCGGGTTTGTGGCCAATCAGTGACAGACTTGTCACCGTGCCGCAGATATACCACCTATTGCTTATGTGGTGCCATTTATGGCTCACAGTTTAATAAAAACAATAGGCAAATAAACAATAGCAATAATAATAACTATTAACTTCCTCGGGGGGGTGGATTTCACCCCCCAATATATTCCCCGCTGCAGCTTCAAATCCAACCAGCCTTTAATTTTCATTGCATCGGTGTATTATGCCGTTCCAACTGTCGTTGTCTTGACTATTCTGTGCTGATAAAAAAGAAATTAAATAGTGTGCTATTCGATAATTGATTTGCTGCAACGTTGGATCTTTGCCTCTCAAATTCCAGTGCAACGAACTGCTTTATGATGATTGAACGAAGAAGTTTGGCTGGTGTTGAAAAAGCCACATTAATTGAGCGTGACCAGCATCCAATCTCTCGCAAACAAATCTCACCGAGCGCTCTTAAGGTTTTGTATAAACTGGGTAATGAGGGGTTCTATGCCTACCTGGTAGGCGGCGGCGTACGTGATTTGCTGTTGGGTAATAAACCAAAAGATTTCGACATTGCCACCAACGCCACACCGGATGAGCTTAAAAGACTGTTCCGTAACTCGCGAATCATCGGACGTCGTTTCAAGATAGTGCACATCCGGTTTGGCCGGGAAATAATTGAAGTCACAACTTTTCGCGCCCATCATGGCGCACAGAATCAGATCGATGACAGCGTCTCCAGAAGACAGATTCAAGGACTAGATTCGGCCCATTCCAGTGCAGGTATGATTTTGCGAGACAATGTGTATGGAGACATCGATGAAGATGCCCTGCGCCGTGATTTCACCGTAAATGCACTCTATTACACGACCAATAATTTTCAGGTGCTCGACTTTTGCACCGGCATGGAAGACTTACGGACTCGGCAAATCCGAATGATCGGCGATCCTGCGGAACGCTACAAGGAAGATCCGGTACGGATGTTACGAGCGCTGCGATTTTCGGCCAAGCTGGATTTTTCGATCGAGGACAATACCGGACGACCCATTAAAGAACTTGCTCACTTACTCGAGTCGATATCTCCAGCACGACTATTTGACGAGACTCTCAAACTACTCACGGGTGGGTATGCGGTAAGAACTTTTGCGCTGCTACGAGAATACAAACTTGGACAATATCTATTTGCTCCCACCTTAGAAGCGCTTGAGAAGACTGAGGAAGCGGCTTGCAAGCTCGTTGACCTAGCCTTGCGCAACACAGATCTCCGATTAGCAGAGGGGAAATCGGTTACTCCTGCTTTTCTCTTTGCTGCGTTACTTTGGCCGGTGCTACGACAAGGAATCGCAAGAGAATCAGCTTCGCTAGACAGTCCGTACCAACTATTTCAACAAGTCGCGAACCAAGTCATAGTTGCACAGCTGAAGTACACAGCAGTACCGAAGCGATTTACCGCTGCCACCCGAGAAATTTGGGAATTACAGCTTCGTTTTGAGAAGCGCAACCGCCGCAGCATCGAGAGCGCATTCAATCACCCGCGATTTCGCGCAGCTTACGATTTTCTATTGCTACGTGAAGAATCTGGAGAAAACCTCGACGCATTGGGTCAGTGGTGGACGGACTTCCAAAACAGTGATACAAAACGCCGAACGGAATTGATTACCGCCCTGGCAAGGCCAAGAACGCGCCGCAGGCGTCGTAGTAAACGCAAATCAAAAGGCACCACCGAGTGACGCAAGCAACTGGCTTCGCTAAAGTATTACCACGCTTCATAGCCATAGAAGGCCCTATCGGTGTAGGTAAAACCAGCTTGGCTAAGCGGCTTGCGGATACCTTCAATTACCAGGTGGTACTGGAGCATAGCGATGCCAATCCTTTTCTCGAGCGCTTTTATCAGAATCCCCGACAGCATGCCTTGTCTACACAGCTGTTTTTTCTGTTTCAGCGCAGCCAACAAATTCAGGAACTTAGACAAGATGACATGTTCGCACCGCTACGAATAGCAGATTTCCTGATTGACAAAGATCAGTTATTCGCTCAGCAAAATCTGGATACAGATGAATATGATTTATATCTCAATGTTTATCGACACTTAACCATAGATGCGCCCACGCCAGATCTGGTAATCTATCTACAGGCTCCTACCAATGTACTCTTGGACCGCATTCAAAAACGAGGCATTGAGGCTGAACAGCTTATCCAACTAAGTTACTTGGAAAATTTGAATAGCGCTTACACCGAGTTTTTCCACTACTTTGACAAGAGTTCCCTACTCATCGTAAATAGTGCCGAAATCGATTTGGTATCAAATGATGATGACTATCAACAGCTGGTGGATTATATTCTGTCCGTACCTACTGGCACTCATTACTTCAACCCACGACAATCACTACTTTAGAAGATCACTGATACTTCAAGAATTGTGCTCTCACTCAATTTAAATACAGCATTAACAATCACGAATATCAGCTTCACAGCAATAATTTGGACTGCATGCAATAAGAAATCGCAACATGAGTACACAAAAAATTAGCTCCAACGTTACTCTCACGACACTCCTCAACATTAAGCAACGAGGTGAAAAATTTGCGTGCCTCACCGCTTATGATGCTTGTTTCGCATCAATATTGTGCGAGGCAGGCGTAGAAGTGCTGTTAGTTGGTGATTCGTTGGGGATGGTATTGCAAGGTCACGATAGTACTCTACCAGTTACTATGAATGACATGATCTATCATATGCAGTGTGTCAAGCGGGGCAATCGCGGCGCCTTGCTAATGGCTGATCTGCCATTTATGAGCTACGCCTCGGAATCACAAACCCTCGAAAATGCCGCTGCACTAATGCGAGCTGGCGCCAACATAGTAAAGTTGGAAGGCGGTGCCTGGATAGCAAATACCACACGACTGTTGGCAGAACGCGGCATTCCGGTGTGCGCTCATATGGGTTTGACGCCGCAATCAGTCAATCGGATCGGCGGATTCCATGTACAGGGTCGTGACCCGGAACAGGCCCAATCCATAGTCGAAGAGGCACAACTGCTACAGGAAGCTGGAGCCAGTGTCCTGTTATTAGAATGTGTACCCAAAATCCTGGCTAAAACTGTTACCGAAGGCCTGCAAATTCCAGTAATTGGAATTGGTGCCGGACCCGATACAACGGCACAAATCATGGTGTTGCATGATGTGCTCGGAGTTTCGCCCATCACCCCAAAATTTGTAAAAAACTTCTTAGTCGATTCAAAAAATGGAATACCTGGCGCTATTGAATCTTACGTCAAGGCAGTTAAAGAGCGAACTTTCCCAGCTGAAGAACATTGTTTTGATTAAGGAACCCCTGATCAATTCATGAATACCTACACCGAAAAGTCTAAACTTCGCGTTCAGTTAAATAATATCCAATCTATGAGCAAGTCTATCGGTCTGGTCCCTACCATGGGAAATCTGCATGCTGGTCATATTGAACTGATAAAAGCAGCAAAGGCGAAAACTGACTATGTGGTATGTACAATTTTCGTCAACCCACTGCAGTTTGGTGCCCACGAAGACCTGGATGCCTACCCCCGCACCCTGGATAGCGATATACAAAAACTAACTGCGGAGGGCTGCGACTGCCTGTTTGCACCCTCAGTGATCGAAATTTATGGCTCAGATCTGAAAGATCAAACCTTCGTGCGTGTACCAAGACTTTCAGAAATTTTCTGTGGTCGCAGCCGCCCGGGACACTTCGACGGCGTGGCAACTATCGTTATTAAGCTGTTTAATATCGTACGCCCTGATGTGGCATTCTTTGGACTGAAGGATTATCAGCAATTTCTAATCATTAAAAAACTGATTATTGATTTGGCGCTCGATATAGAAATCACAGGTGTCGAGATTCAACGAGATGATAGCGGCCTCGCGCTTAGCTCACGCAACAACTATTTGAACACCGAACAAAAAATCAGTGCCGCTCTTCTTTATCAATGCCTGCTCGATACGGCCGAGGAAATTCAGCACGGTGATCAAAAATTTGTTGAGCTAGAACAAGCAGCCATCGATCGACTAGCTCACGCGGGCGTCAGACCCGACTACTATTCAATCTGCAACGCCGAAGACTTACAGCCTGCATCTAAACTCGATCGAAAAATAGTGATATTGGTAGCTGCCGATGTCGGGCCAAGCCGCCTCATAGACAATGTACGCTTCGAACTTTAGCTGAACAATTTTTCCGCTGATCGATACTTCCCGCTTAAGTCTGGTACATCGCTCCTGGTTGAGTACCCAAGCGCTTTGAGGCATACTGATCAGCCCATTTCTTGCCATCGTTAGGCCATTTACTCAGCGCAGTAAAAATCGGTATGTAAGCATTCTAAGTTTTAACACAGGAACTAGAAATGTCTGAAGAAAAGATATATCCAGTTAGCGCTTCTGCTGCAAAATATAGCCATCTAGACCAAGCGACTTATCAAGAACTCTACAATCAATCTATTGAATCTCCCGAAGAGTTTTGGGCCGAGCAAGCGGGTGAATTAATCCACTGGCACGAACCTTGGAAATCCGTAGTTAGCAGCGATTTTAACAAAGCCGAAGCAAAATGGTTCAGTGGCGCGAAACTTAACGTTGCCTTCAATTGTATCGATAGACACTTGGAGCGCAGAGGGGAACAAACTGCGATTATCTGGGAAGGCGATGAACCGACCGATGACAAGAAAATCACTTACCGTGAATTGCACCAGCACGTTTGTAAATTGGCCAACGCCTTAAAGGCCCGAGGTGTGAGCAAGGGAGATCGGGTTTGCATCTACATGCCGATGATACCCGAGGCCGCTTATGCGATGCTGGCTTGCGCGCGAATCGGGGCGATCCATTCGGTTGTATTCGGTGGCTTCTCGCCCGAGTCACTGAAAGATCGAATTCTGGATGCAGACTGTCAAACGGTAATAACAGCCGATCAGGGAGTCAGAGGTGGTCGCATTGTTCCACTAAAGGCCAACGTCGATGCTGCGCTAGAGCAGTGCCCGAATGTTCATACTGTGTTTGTAGTGAGGCGAACTAACGCGGATGTACCCTGGTTTGACGAACGCGATGTCTGTTACCTCAAAATCACGGAAGCGGCGAGCGAGGAATGTCCGCCCGAACTAATGGATGCTGAAGATCCTCTGTTCATATTATATACATCCGGCTCCACTGGTAAGCCTAAGGGGGTTATGCACACGACGGCTGGCTACCTACTCGGGGCAAGTATCACACATAAGTATGTATTTGATCATCACGAAGGTGATATCTATTGGTGTACGGCCGACGTGGGCTGGGTAACGGGTCACTCTTATATAGTGTATGGGCCACTGGCAAATGGAGCGACTA
>JADFOC010000189.1 GCA_022563075.1 Pseudomonadota bacterium | reverse complement strand
ATAGTGCTCCTGAGTCACCGGCGAGTGCTGGCGTGCAGCAACTGCAATTGAATGCTGACGAGCTCAATTTGTTACTGCGCTACAGTATCGACGTGATGAAGCTGTCACCCGGCTGGGCCGCACAACTCTCCCTGAATGACGACGTATTGAACACCCGGTTGAGTGTAAATTTGACCAATGGCTTGGTACCGCTATTTCTTAATATCCAGGGAAGGTTCGTCGCCAAGCAAGACCTGCTTGAACTTGAGTCACTTCATATTGGCAAATTGCAAGTACCGAACCGGTTTTTGCACTATTTTCTGACCCGGCTACGCAATAGTCTGCTGTCTTCCAGTGGCGCCTATCAGGATTTTAGCGAATTGGTAAACCGGGTAGAAAGCGTTGCAGTATCGAGTAATCGCATGGATGTGGCATTGCAGTGGGACCCGGATTTAATCAGCCGTATTAGAAATCAAGCGCAGCAACTATTTATCTCGGAGCAGGATCGACTGCGAATAATGAGTCACTATCGACAGATATTTGATGTCGTTGCAACGATTCCGGCGGACTTGAGAGCTGTTTCATTGAATGCATTCTTAATCCCCCTCTTCAGCGCCGCTCACGATAAATCTTTAAATGGAAGCGATCCCATCGCTGAAAACAGAACATTGTTTCAAACCCTGGCGATTTATGTAAACGATGAAGATATAGAACAGTTAATCGGCGCAGAACTGGCACAGCAACTCACCACCGCCAGCTTCATAGAAGTCCGCTTGCAGCGCAGACAGGACTTGGCTCAACATTTAGTCTCCATCGCTGCGATCACCGCTTCTGCAGGTGCTGAAATTGCAGAAATGCTGTCGACGACCAAAGAAGCCTACGACGCTCGCTATCGTTCCGGTTTCAGCTTTTCTGACCTGACTGCGAATAGCGTGGGGGTCACCATGGCGAGCCTATCCACACGTGATGTTAGTACTGCGCTGAAGATGCAACAGCGGATAGCTAATCTGCAGAGTGAATCCGACTACATGCCGGAAGTGGGAAGTAATCGTGATGGTTTATCGGAAACGGTTTTCAATGCGCTGTACCACGACCGAAATAGCCAGGAATACCAGCAACGACTCCGGCAAATTCAGCAATTGATAGATGCCCGGCCGCTTTATCAAGGCCTGTGAGAGTGGCATTGATCAGCGGCAACACTGCCACAGGATTACCATGGAAGAATTGAATCAAGCACAGCGGCAACGAGTGCAGCAGATTTTATTGCAACTGCAATCAGACTTGGGTGACCAATTGAACATGGGCAAGGCAGCTACCGAGGTAGTCGAGTTGGACCAGACTGCCATCGGCAGGCTATCGAGAATGGACGCCATGCAACAACAGCGCATGGCGGTGTCCACCAGAGAGAGGACCGCAGCCAAATTAGCCAAGGTGAAAGCGGCACTTAAGGCATTGACAGACAATGAGTATGGTTATTGCAGGCAATGTGATGAAGCTATTGCTTATCCGAGGCTGTTGGCGCAGCCCGAGGCCAATTATTGTCTACCGTGTCAGGACCAGGCTGACAGACAACAATAGCTGGTGCGCACGGCGTTCGGCTGGGTAAGCTAGTTTTCAGCACTTGGTGCTGAACTTCCAAAATAAAGAGCTCTGGTGTATAACTCCGCCTGCGTTTGCTCCCCCCAAATAGACACGAGAATTCAGTGTATGACCAAGAAAGGTTTCTCAACCACAAACTTGCATTCCGATCGCAAGGATAATCCGGAGCATGGTGTATTACATAAGGCCATACATCCTTCGGTCGCCTATGGCTACGAGGATTCACGCCACCTGGCCGAAGTATTCCAGGGGAAGCGCCCCGGATACAACTATGGGCGCCAGCTGAATCCAACCGTTACAGCATTGCAGAATCGTATTACAGCGATGGAAGACGGTATTGCATCAATTGCCTTCGCCACCGGCATGGGCGCAATCGCATCCACCATGCTCTCATTACTCCGCCAGGGTGATCACATCGTATCCAGTGCCTTCTTGTTTGGTAACACCAATAGCCTCTTCGGAACATTTCAAAATCTCGGCATTGAGGTGACATTTGCCGACGCTACTGAAGTTTGTAATGTGGAGCAAGCCATCCAGTCAAATACGCGATTGGTCTTTGTGGAAACTATCGCCAACCCGGTGACACAGATCGCCGACCTCGAAGCCATTGGCGAACTGTGTCAGTCAAAAAAGCTTATTTACTGTGTCGATAACACGATGACTTCACCTCACTTGTTTCTCCCAAAAACGGTAGGCGCCAGTTTGGTCATCAATTCTCTGACAAAGTATATTGGCGGACACGGTAATGCACTGGGCGGCATAGTCACCGATTCAGGGCTTTACGACTGGAGCCAATTCAACAATATTAACGACACTTGCAAGAACGATAAGCCAGCATTGTGGGGCATCACTCAAATCAAGAAGAAGGGGCTGAGGGATATGGGTGCATCCCTGGGTCCCGAAGCGGCTCACCATTTGGCCGTGGGTTCAGAAACTCTGCCAATGCGCATGCATCAGGCCTGCGCTAATGCACAGGTGTTGGCAGAATTTTGTGCACAAGCGGACCAGGTAAAGCAGGTCTATTACCCGGGGCTGAAGAGCCATCCGCAACATCGGCGAGCACAGCAACTATTCAAAAATTTTGGTGCAATTTTCAGCATCGATCTCATCGCGGGGGTCGATTGCTTCGAGTTTCTGAATGCAATGGAAACCATTGTCGCTTCCAGCAATCTGGGAGATACCCGCACCTTGGCGATCCCGGTAGCGCATACCATCTATCATGAAATGGGAGCAGAACGACGGACATCTATGGGCATCGCCGATTCCATGATTCGCTTTTCAGTGGGGATTGAAGACATCGACGATCTGTTGGCAGATTTTCAACGAGCCGTGAGCTTATGATCAGCATTGTAGATATGGACGATATCGATGAAGGCACGTCGAAAGGATTGGAGGTCAATAATCTCTATATGTTTACGATTAAGAAGGACGGCCAGGTTTATCTCTATTGGAATCGCTGCCCTCATCTGGGCACCCCATTGGAATGGGAGGAGGATCGGTTTCTCGATGCCGATGCCGCGTTGATTCAGTGTTCAACCCACGGCGCTTTATTTCAAATAGAAGACGGACATTGTCTGGCAGGCCCCTGCAAGGGAAAATATTTGCAGGCTGTGCCATTTATCATCGAGAACGGCATGGTAATGGTGGATGAAAAGCTGCTTAAACAACCCACTTCCCTTTGATCGGTTCTGACCTCAACAACAGCGGACAATCCAACTACAGCACAATCGGCAATTCACGTACCAATTGAATAATGGAATTTGCAACATCGAAATCAGCACCATAAGCCAGGATTTCAACCTTCAGTTCTGCTGCTTCTCGTAACAAGCGACCGTACTCTGGATCGATGTCATCGGCGGGACTGACGCGCTCAACTCCACTGTGTTGTACGCAGAAAAACAGCACGGCTCGATGACCCTGTTTACGCATCTGCATCAGCTCCCGTAAGTGCTTATGTCCTCTGGTGGTTACCGCGTCAGGAAAAATACCCAAGCCGCCACCTACGCCGAGGCTCAGGTTTTTTATCTCAATATAACAGCGGCCTGTTTGCTTCTCTTTTGACGCTTCTAACAGAATATCAATCCTGCTGTTTTCCTCGCCATAGGGAACTTCGGTTCTTAATTGAGAATAACCTTGCAGCTGATTGACCGTGCCAGACGTGATCGCCTCTCGCACAAGTTTATTCGCCAGCAACGTATTGATGCCAACATAGTGGCGGGAATCAACCTCAACGATCTGCCATGTTTGTGGGTATTTTCTCTTAGGATTAGTCGAAGTTGAGTACCAGACTTTACTTCCGGGGGTTTGGCAATTTTTCATAGAACCTGTGTTAGGACAATGGATAGTGATGATTTCACCACTATCTAACTCGATGTCAGCAAGGAAGCGTTTGTAGCGTTTTCGTAATAACGCTTGCTTCAATTTATGATCAAACTGCATAGTCTTGTAGTGTGAGGGTTACGCACTCCCGTGTTGGTATGTTTAAGATGATTAACTCCAATGCTTCTTTCATGAACACAATGCAGTCTGTAAGCGTTCGACACCCAGTTCTAAATTCTGCATATTGGTTGTAAAGGCGATCCGCACAAATTCATTACACCTATACTCTCCAAAGTCAGTCCCCGGAGTAATTGCAACACCATGCCTCTCCAGTAAATCATGACAGAATTGTTCACAATTATCGGAGAACTTGGAAATATCTGCATAGATGTAAAACGCCCCTTGAATATTGTCAGTTAGTTGAAACCCAATTTCTTTCAGAGCAGCCGCTAGAAAATCTCGGCGTTCGCGAAACGCTTGTCGCCGTTGTTCAAAAATTACTCGTGCTGCGTCAGTGAAAGCCGCCAACGCCGCGTATTGGGCAATCGAAGAAGCTGAAATATAAAGATTTTGCGCCAGCATGTTGGCAGTTTCAGTGTATGCATCTGGCACTACAATCCAACCAAGTCGCCACCCTGTCATGCCAAAGTATTTTGAAAAACTATTTACCACGAAGCTAGATTCATCGAATTCCAGCACGCTGGGCAGATCATCCACGTAGTGCAGTCCATGGTATATTTCATCGACTAGCAGATGCAGATTGTTACTCTTCGCCCAATGACATGCCGACTGTAAGCGCCCACGTTCCACTATGGTACCCGTCGGATTGCTCGGTGAAGCTAACCATAGTCCGGTGGTATTTGATCGACGGTAGTGGTCGAGCTGGGACAGAGTCGGTTGAAAATTTTGTTCAATTCCAACGGGTATTAGTTGGGGCTCGGCTGCCATCAAGTGAATGAAGTTTCTGACGCACGGATAAGCAGGATCGCTCAACAAAACCCCTTCCCCGGCCGTAATCAGCATATTAGCCAGCAAGGTTAGTCCCCCACTGGCACCAGGCGTAATCAGAATCCGCTCGCGGTTTACCTCTACCCCATAACACAGACGATAATGCTCCACCAGGCAGTCCCGCAACTCGTGAATACCAGACGCCTGCGTATAGTGAGTAAGTCCCTGGTCCAACGCTTGCTTCCCTGCATCAACAATGGGTTGAGCCGTAGAAAAATCCGGCTCTCCCACTTCCATGTGCACGATCTTGCGACCCTGCTCTTCCAATTCAGCCGCTCGTTGCATAACGGCCATCACGCGAAACGGCTTTACCTTGGACAGTGGCCGTGGCGAAGTGTCAATCTGTTGCCGCATTTAACCATTACCTGCGAATTGCCTAAGTTGTCACGAATTCGAACCATTATAGTGGATGGGTTTTCTAAAAAGGTAGGTCTTATTAGGTGCTCAACTATTTTTATGCAAGCATTATTTTCATGTTAATTTTTATGGCATCCCGGTTAAGAATCTGGTAGTTTAGCCCGCTTTCTGAAAATAGATCGATTCGGTTCGCCTATTTCAGTACTCATAATCGGGTTCAACACCGCTCTGGAGCGGACCGGCGAAGGACCTTAAATTTCAAATGTAAACCATGAATAGCGCGGCTTGCTTGCACTAAAGCTGGCATTACCCAGAGCGCAACGCATGAGTCTATTAGAGGCATTAGAGATCATGTCTAACAGTCAAAGCTCAGAATCTCAACCAGTTCTCAAGAACTTCGTCCCGTACAAGTCGAAAAAGGGCGAAGCGTACATGAACGAAAAACAGCGGGTTCACTTCAAAGCGATCTTGCTGGATTGGCGTGAGGAATTAATGCAGGAAGTCGACAGGACCGTGCATCATATGCAGGACGACGCGGCGAACTATCCGGATCCTGCCGACCGGGCGACGCAGGAGGAAGAATTCAGTCTTGAGCTGAGGACCCGGGACCGAGAAAGAAAGCTGATCAAAAAAATTGATAGCACGGTCGAATTG
>JADFOC010000188.1 GCA_022563075.1 Pseudomonadota bacterium | reverse complement strand
TGCATCCTGACACTCGATATACCTGGTCGCAAACTTATAAGCGTTGCTGCCTACTGGCATCGGCTTTACAGAAGATCGGAATCGGTAAAGGCGACACAGTATCGTTCATGGGTGCGAACACGCCTGAAACCTTCGAGGCTCATTTCGGAGTGCCGATGATCGGTGCCGTACTCAATGCCATAAATGTAAGATTGGATGCCAAAGCCATTGCTTTCATTTTGCAACACGCTGAAACCAAGGTGCTATTCACGGACAAGGAATACTCTGACACCGTTAACAAGGTCCTGGATATCGTCCCCAAGAAACCAGTGGTTATAAATATTGACGACCCGTATTTCGATGCAGGTGAGTTGATTGGTGACCAAGATTATGAAGAATTTATAGCAAGCGGTGACGATGATTATGCCTGTTTTCACATTGAAGATGAATGGCAGGCGATATCTCTTAATTACACTTCAGGAACCACAGGCGACCCTAAGGGAGTCGTGTTCCATCATCGAGGCGCCTATCTTAACGCCATATCAAACGTGTTAAGTTGGAATATGACATCGCACCCCGTCTATCTCTGGACGCTTCCAATGTTTCACTGCAATGGTTGGTGCTTTCCTTGGAGCCTAGCGGCAGTATCCGGAACCAGTGTCTGTTTACGTCATGTGAGAGATAAAGCAATCTTCGCGGCAATTAAGCAACACCACGTCACCCATTTCTGTGGTGCGCCGGTTGTGTTAAATACTCTGATTAATGCAGATGATGATTTGAAGCAGGGAATTGAACACAAAGTTAACGTGATGACAGCCGGTGCTGCGCCGCCGGCAGCAGTCATTGCCGGCATGGAAAATATGGGCTTCAATGTGACCCACGCCTATGGTCTAACTGAAACCTATGGGCCCTGCGTGGTTTGTGCGCCGCAGGATGAATGGGCCGATCTCAGCGTCGATGCGAGGGCGGAGCTGTTGGCCAGGCAAGGTGTACGTGCGCCACTGCAGGATGATTTGATGGTGGCCGATCCCGAGACGATGCAAGCTGTGCCCCAAGATGGTAAGACCATGGGTGAGATATTTATGCGCGGAAATCTCACCATGCGGGGTTATCTCAAGAATCCTAAGACCACGGAAGCTTCCTTCGCCGGCGGTTGGTTTCATTCGGGAGATCTTGCCGTCTGGCATGAAGATGGGTATATCCAGATTAAGGATCGTTCCAAGGATATTATTATTTCTGGTGGTGAGAATATTTCCTCGCTGGAAGTGGAATCCGTTTTATTTAAGCATCCGAAGATATTGGACGCCGCCGTAGTGGCCAGTTCAGATGAGAAGTGGGGTGAAGTGCCTTGTGCCTTTGTCTGTCTAAAATCGGGGCAGGAAATGACCGCAGCCGAATTGATCGCCTATTGCCGAGAGGAACTGGCTGGATTCAAGATTCCCAAGAAGGTTGCTTTTGGTACTATCGACAAAACGTCAACAGGCAAGGTGCAGAAATACTTGTTGCGCGAGAAAGCGGAGAAGGTCGACTATGTTGTGGACCCCAAGGCAGTAACTAAATAGACAGATACAAATTTATTTAAACGAAGAAAGTCGTAGTGAGGAGATGAGTATGAAAAAACTAGAACAGAAAGTTGGCATCCGATGGTTGCTCGTCAGTTGCAGTATGCTGTTACTGTCGGCGCAGACTTTTGCGGCAGATGTCCCGGAAACAGTTACGGTGACCAGTTCTGCCTTTGAAATGCATGGCACCATCCCGCTGCAGTACACCGCTTACGGGGATAATAAATCTATCGATTTGAGCTGGTCTAACTTGCCTGCCGGTACGGTGCAACTGGCGTTGATCTGTGACGACCCCATAGTGACGATGCCACAACCGTTTGTGCACTGGGTTGCTTACAATATTCCAGCGGATGGTTCGCTTCCCGAAGACCTGAGCAGAGACGCCGAAGTGACTGGCGTGGCTGGATTGGAGGGTATGATCAATGGCATCAATGGCATTCGCCAGGCCGGTTATTTTGGTCCACGTCCACCCATCGACGGCAAGCTTCACGCGTACCACTTTAGAATGTATGCGTTGGATGCGAACCTGGAATTGGCGACGGGATTGAATAAGGCGCAGTTGTTAGAAGCCATCGAAGGTCATGTGCTGGCAACCGGGATGCTAATGGGTCATTACCAGCGTACGGAACAGTAACCCGCAAAAAGCGGGTCCGTCGGGCCCGCTTTTTTCCGTTGCATTTGATTATCTGCTGCCAATTCTTAGAAGTGTTCGATGATGTCACCGATTTCTGCGCCATCATCGATCTGGAGATTTACTCGGCGGTATAGGTGGATATCACCCTTCACCGAAGAACTGGCATCAATCGTCAGATCCGATGGCCTGCGATTAAATCCAAAGAAACGCTCCCACCAAGAGTGACGCCCTCTGATTACTACATCCCCTGCGATGACACTGCCGTGGCGCAATATGATATCGCCATTCGATGTTTGTACGTCTCCACCAACCTGCGTGTTAAGTAATTGAATCTTACCGTTTACGGTTCTTACCCGGTTTTCCACGACGGTGCCGGCATTGGTGCGAATACTGCCGTTAACGGAAAATAAAGAGCCGTTAACAGATACATCTTCGCCAAGTCTGATACTGCCATTTACAGTTTCCGCCTGCACTATGATCACCTGATCATGTAGGTAGATACCGCCGTTTACTGTGTTAATTGCATAAGCACTGGCACCCAGCGCTAAATCGACGCCGCCGTTAATAGAAGAGATATCTCCCACCTGCTCGGCAGCGGCTACCCGAATACCACCGTTAATCTTGGAAATATCGCGAAACTCTGACGCATCCGTCGGCGCGGCGTAGAGATAGCTAGCCAAGGTCAAAGCTAGCAGTGAGGCTGTGCTCAATTGAATTTTGTGATTAATGGCTCGCATTGGTTGGTCCTCGCATCTCTGTGCTTAAGTCAGATCCTGTGGTTTTAATCCATGGTGATCTCGCCGGCTGCCTTGGAGATCAGTATTGTTTTGCTGCTTCGCACTTTATAAGCAATAAGCTTGCCAGTAATTTAATTTAGTAATAAATCAGTGTAAACAATGGCTTAGCATAGGAAACGAATTGTTTTAACGGCGCACATTGGTGTTTTTAACCAATTTAAGTGGCAAAAAACGCGAATATTTCCAATTCTTTACAGGGTCAAGGCGATAGGCTAATGTGCGTGCTGCGACCGCGTCGGCGCCATCTTCCCGAGTTCACCGCTTGACACGAGTGCAGTTATGATTCGCTTAGGCAGAAATATTTTACCCTGCATCTGCCTAGTTATTGCAATGACCCTCATGGCTGCGGAAGTTATTCATGCCAGCTTTAAGCAGAAGATTCTGAATCGCGATTCCGCGGCGACCGGACCGGTTACGCTGGTCAGTGATGGTGAGTTCGATCGGGACTATAGGAGCGTATGCACTGGGTTTCGTTTGTCGACGCATACAAAACCAGGGGCATTGTCGTGTCTTTCACTATCAATACTGGGGATCATGATCGATTCGATATCGCCTGGCATGCCACTGTGTTTTAGCAGGCGTTGTGAGCGCATCAGCCTCAGCCTATCGAATTAGGAATTTTCGGCGGCGACCACGGTTTTGCCGCTGGAGATCGAAGGTGGCTGCCGCGATAGAGTCTATGTTCGCTTCGCCTTAAAATTTAGTAACCAGCACTTATAAAAACAGGAATAACATCATGAAAAATAGAAAAATCCATTGGTCTTGGCTGAGTCTATTTCTGCTCGTGTCAGGGCTTAGTTATGCTCAGGACCGTGTGGTTGAAACTGACACTCATCGCTTTGTGGAGATAGCCGAAGGAGTCTGGCACGTGACCGGCACCGGCTCGGTCTTCACCATGAGTAATGCCATGGTGTTAGTGGGGGAATTTGACACGTTGGTGGTTGACTCTCACGTTACGCCGGCTGCGGCCCGCGCATTATTGGATTCACTGCCAGCGATTACCGATAAACCCGTTCGCTATTTGGTTAACAGCCACTATCACTTCGACCATGCACATGGTAACCAGGCTTTCCCGGAAGGCATCGATATCATCGGACATGAATTCACCCGAGCTAAGCTCAGTGGTGATTTCGGCAACGTACTTGAGGAGAACACCTTCAAGAGTTTTTCTGATGGGGTTCCAGCCACCGTGGCAAACCTGGAACGGCAAGTCGCTGCAGCAACCGATCCCACCCGCAAAGCCATGCTGCAGGAACAGCATCGAGTGCAGCGCGACTACATGAATGCAATCCAAGAAGTCGTACCAACACCGCCGAATATTACCCTTGAAACCAAGATGACTCTGTTTCAGGTGGTAACAAACGGTAGTCGTGAGATCCAGTTACTGCATTTTGGCCGGGCACATACCGGTGGCGATGTGGTGATTTACCTGCCCCAGGAAAAAGTAGCTTTTACCGGTGACATGATGCTGCCAGGGCTCGCTTACATGGGAGATGGTCACGTGGATGAATGGCCAGACACGCTCGAAGGCTTAAAAAGTCTGGACTTTGATGTCTGGTTGCCGGGTCATGGTCTGGCCATGCGTAGCAAGGAGCCAATCGATCATTTTCAGGCATACTTGAAAGACCTGTGGGATAAAACGACACAGATGCACAGCCAGGGAGTCAGTGCCGAGCAGGCCGCCCAACAGATTGACATGACCAATCACAGCGCCAACTACGCACAGATCAGGGGTCCGGGAGTTGATCCAAGGGCAATTCGACGAATCTATCAACTGTTGAATAACTGAAGTCACTGCAATCGGGGCTGGCACCAGGTACATGTCGAATAAAAAAAGGGGTGCCCAACGGAACCCCTTTTTCTCAGCAGGCGAGTGTCAGTCGATTGTCTGGTAGGGCCTTACCGCATAGGGCTGGTTGCTGTAGCTGTCGATAATAGACTGCATCGCAGTTACCCCCAGTTCCTGGCGCACACTGAGATGACTGTAACGGGTTATCTGCGTCATCATGATGCCAATCAGATTTTCCACTGGATCGATCCAGAAAATAGTGCCCCAGGCGCCGCCCCAGCTAAACGTGCCGGGGGTGAGTGGGTCTCTCGCCTTGCCGGCATCGTTTAGCAGGCCAAAACCCAGACCAAAGGTATACCCTGGTCCACGGATGTAAACATCGTGCGCACCACTGTGATTGGTAATCATCAGATTGACCGTCTTGGGACCTAATAATCGAACCCCATCCAATTCGCCACCGTTTAACAGCATCTGACTAAATCGCCAATAGTCAGAAATTGTCGAGGAGAGTCCGGCAACGCCGCCGAAATAAGTGGTTTCCCGGTATTCTGGTGCTCTCGATAATTCGATGGTCTGGCCAGGGCCGGTTGGGCTATACACTGCCGCCACTCGATTTACTTTCTCCCTGGGCACAATGTAAAACGTGTCTTGCATCTGCAGCGGATCGAAGATTTTTTGCTGCAGGAAATTCACTAACGGCTGCCCCGAGATTCGCTCCACCAACAAGGCGACATAGTCAGTTGAACTGCCGTATTGCCAGTTATCACCTGGCTGAAAGTTCAATGGCAGTGGAGCACGCTTAATAATTGTCTCCTCCAGTGTTGCCGCGCGTGCTATCGACTCGAGTTCCGGCCCGGTTAACGCACTACGACGAGGATCAACACCCGCGGTGTGAGACAGCACATGCCGAAAAGTAATTGGCCGTTCGGCGGCTACCCTATGGGTGCCAAGTTCATCGGTAACGATGACTTGCTTGCCTTCCAGTTCTGGTATCCAGTCAGTGATCGGATCGGTGAGCAGGAAATGCCCTTCTTCGTAGAGCATCATCAGCGCAGTGGTCACTATGGGTTTGGTCATGGACATAATGACGAAGATGGAATCGTCGGTCATGCGTTCGCCAGTTTCCTTGTTCTTCCAGCCCTGTGATTCGAGATGGATCACCTTGCCATTGCGTGAAACCAGAGAAATCGTTCCTGC
>JADFOC010000187.1 GCA_022563075.1 Pseudomonadota bacterium | reverse complement strand
ACGTGACCCCTCAGGCACATTTAGTATTCGAGCGTTCCCGCGCGGTAACGCGCGCGCGCGATTTAATCGAGCGCGGTGCAGTCGCTGTGGTTACGCTAATCGATCAACCCGGTAATGAGCGGGCAAGAGATTTTAGTAACTGCGGTGGACCCTGTTTTAACCTTGGTGGCAGAGATAGCTGGTTCTTGGAACAGGTCATGAATGCTGCCGCCCTGTCTGGTAATTTTGACCAGTTGAGTATGCGATTAAGCCTGCAGAGCAATATCTATAGCGGGCTCAATGCCCTCAATGCTATCGCGGTGATCCCCGGCAGGACCAGCGATGAGACTATCGTGCTCAATGCTCATGCCGATGCCTGGTTCGATGGCGCCGGCGACAATGGTGATGGTCTTGCAGTGTTGCTGGCGATGGCGCGGCACTTCGCCAAGCCCGAAAACCAATTACGACGTACTCTGGTACTGGTGGTGAGTGCCGGCCACCACACTTCCGGTCTCAACGGGCCGCGCAATGCCGTAAGAATGAATCCGGATGTGTTTGATAATGCCTTACTGATATTCAATCTGGAGCATGTAGCCCAGCGTAATCTCACCCCGGCTAGATTTCTGTTTGACGATGGCTACCGGCAGTTCACGGCTGATTCGGGAGAAGCGCCGATTGTGGTTGGTATTACTAACCAATCACCTTATTTGATTAGTCTCTTTAATGAGGGGGTGGCCAGGTATGGCACAAATTTCGTTTCCAGTGATTCCACCATGGCCAGTGGCGAGGGGGGCGGATATCGCAGCGTGGGCGTGCCAATTGTCACCACCATGCAAGCACCACCGTTGTATCATACCAGCGGTGAAGTAGTGGAGGTGATCTCTGTTCCTGGGATGGAACGCATGGCCAGATTCATGGCGTATTTTGTGAAGCAGCTTGATGTCGCCGAACTGGCCCAGATAAATCTAGCCCCCTGAGACTCATTCAAATTTTTCTTTGTCCAAGGACTAAGGCAAGCCATTTTACGATGTCCAAAGCAGTTCTGTTATTAAATCTGGGTACTCCGGCCGAACCCACTGCCAAGGGCCTTCGCGAGTTCTATAAATATTTCTTTGCCGATCCGTTCGTGTTTGACATGAACCCTGTTAGTCGTTGGTTGTTACGGCATCTAATCATTTTGCCGTTTCGAGCTCCGCGGACAGCGAAACTTTACCAGAGCATTTGGACCAAGCACGGATCGCCATTGAAAGTCTTTGCCGACCGCGTGCAGCAGAGTATGCAAGCTTCGTTCGCCGATGAGGGCGCTGCCGTGCTGGTACTGAATGGCATGGCCTACAGTGAGCCCTTTATCCATCAGGCGATGGCAGAATTGGAGCAGAAGGGCGTAACCGACATACTGGTTTTACCCATGTTCCCGCAATTCTCCACTGCCACCACCGCGTCGGTGTTCCATGCAGTCGAACAGGCTGCCAAGCTATGGCGGGAGAGTCCGCAACTACAGTTCGTTAATGATTTGTTCGCAGAACCGGCTTTTATTCGCGCCTGGTCAACCGTGATTAACAAGCACCTTGCCAATGCAGACATAGACCATGTGATATTCAGCTACCACGGATTGCCAGAACAAACAATTCGAAAGGCGGACTCACTAAACTATTGCAGGTTTGGTGATTGTTGTCAGCAAATAAGCAGCCAGAACCGCAACTGTTATCGCGCTCAGTGTGTCGCCACCACTGAATCTATCGTTAAGGCCTTGGCATGGAAGGAAGTCAGTTATTCCATCGCCTTCCAATCCAGATTCGGACGACAGGTCTGGATTCAGCCTTATCTTGACGAGCACATGGCGGCACTGGTGGAGAAGGGGGTTAAGAAAATTGCTGTTATAACACCTTCTTTTGTCTCAGATTGTCTGGAAACCACTCATGAAATCGGCATCCAATACCGGCAGCAGTTCCTCGACTGTGGTGGTGAAACCTTGCAATTGGTTCCCAACTTGAATGATGATCCAGCATGGCTGAGTTCAATTTATGAAATTGCTCGGAGGCACTTGCAACAATCCAGCTAGACCTCTCATTAATTGTAATATCTCACAACAAGTATCAGTTTCTTTGTCTATAATCCATCTGCAGAGGGTGTGGCTTTGTGGTATGGTGCCCTCGCCGGAAATCCCGGATTCGCGTCCTCCGTACCACGGAGGTTTTTTTTGAGCAGAAGGGCATAGATAAAGCAGTACCATGTTCTTGATCGATCACTTTAAATTTCTTTTCGATGGCGGATTGAATCCTGCCACTGCCGATACCACGGTCCTGCGCGCGCGACGTTCCATTTCCACCACCATCTTTCTGGTTGTGCCGCTTACGATCGGGCTAATCATCTCCAATTATTACACCGGGGGTGAGCGCGACAATCTGTATATTGCGATAGCCACTGCCATCGTCTTCTTGAGCCTCTATGTGCAGGCCTATTTAAACCAGCAGTTGTTAGCATCCCAAATTCCAATGTTTTGTTTTTGGATTGTGATTTGCTTGGCGATGATGACCGTTGGTGTCTGGGGTAATACCTGGGGCTGGTTACTGTGTTTGCCAGCCGTTGGCTCATTGATCGGTCGCATCGTGGGTTTAATCTGGGCCTTAATATCTGTAATTACATTGTGGGTATTTGCCTGTCTGCAATACAACGGCTACGAATTTGCGTTCGCGCCTTCGATGAACGGACCCGAACCGCTGGCGGTGGCGTTAGAAGTAACTCTGGTCCTGGTCATGCTTACCACCGTGAATTTTGTGTTCCGAAGCGGCCAAATCAATGCCGAACGCAAACTCAATGCGACCGTGCATCAATTGGAGCAAGAAGTTCACGAGCGAACGCTAGCCGAAAACGAAGCCAGACAATCGGAACAGGCGAAGGCCAGCTTTCTGGCAGCGATGAGTCATGAACTGCGTACTCCCTTGAACGGCGTGATAGGTGCATCTCAATTACTTGCGGAGGGTCAACTTCCCAGTAAAAAGCAGGAATTGGTAGAGGTGATATTACACAGTAGTGAATCCTTGATTGAAGTGATCAACAATGTACTCGATCTGTCGCGGCTGGATGCCAATACGATTGAACTGGAGACGATACCGGTGGATCTTCGGGATCTACTAACGTCGGCATTGGCACCGCTAGGTTTTCAGGCCAGAGAAAAGGGAGTTAAGTTTTCGCTGGTAATAGAAGATGACATCCCTGAATTCGTGAAGGGAGATCCAACCAGGCTTCGGCAAATAATACTCAACGTGGTTGGCAATGCCGTCAAATTCACCAACACGGGTGAAGTTTCCGTGGTGCTGGACACGGCGCTTGACCGTATCCGCCTGAAAATCACCGACACCGGGATTGGCATTCCTAAACACGCGCAAGCGAGTTTATTCGAACCCTATGTACAAGCCGATGTTTCTACGATGCGCAAATTCGGCGGTTCAGGTTTGGGGCTTAGTATTGTGAAAGGCCTGTTATCTGCCATGGCAGGTAAGATTATAGTGAACTCGATACCAGGAAGAGGCTCGACGTTTACTATTTTTCTTCCCATGCAAGCTACTAGCGCCCCTGCAGCAAAACCCACGGTGCCATCGGCGATCGAACTACCGCGACTCTCTATCGTGGTGGCCGATGACAACGCGATCAATCGCATGGTGCTGTCGCGTATGCTGGAACAAGACGGACACAAGGTGGTAGCCATGTCCAATGGCCGGGAAGTAGTTGACTATCTGCCAGATCATGAGGTGAATCTGATCCTGATGGATTTACAGATGCCAGTGATGGATGGTGTTGCCGCGGTGCGAAAGATTCGTGCGATGCCAGGCAGTAGATCCACCATCCCGGTGATCGCAGTGACTGCCAACGTTGTCCGTGAACAACCGGAGGAGTTGCTGGCGGCGGGCATGAATGGATTTTTAAGTAAGCCATTCCGACAGTCAGAATTGCGTGCCGCTCTGCAGCAGGCGCTGTCAGCAGATCCAGGGTGATTCGCCTAAAACCCTGAATATATCGCTAAGTCCATGATCTGCGAGGGCAGACCAGACCAGCTCCGAAAGCCTATTCAAGTATTAGTGACCTAAATTAATAGTAATATTCTGCCAGGTGATATACTTACTCTTGTAGTTATCGAATATTGAAGGAAGATCCAGAATGATCGAACAACAGAAGCGAGAAAACTTACTACCGGTGGTAGCCGGCATATTTCTTGGTTACATCTGCATCATGGGTGGCGCCTATCTCATTGGCAATTATGTATTTTAAAAGCTCAGTAGCAGTGAGATAACCCTTTGCTCGAGAGCATGACTGGCGTTGAAACATAAGTTAGCGAAAGTAAGCAAGGGGTTGTGGCTGATTGAGTCTCACACAGTAATCCGTCGCTGACTGGGTGCTCTATGATAAAA
This sequence comes from Pseudomonadota bacterium, assembly GCA_022563075.1. Lineage (GTDB taxonomy): Bacteria > Pseudomonadota > Gammaproteobacteria > Pseudomonadales > Pseudohongiellaceae > UBA9145. The sequence continues at coordinate 1,578 of JADFOC010000187.1, read as the reverse complement.
AAGGGGACACGTTAAACAACGTGCCCCCGCATACAGCCGTAGCTATAGTTGCTCTGTTTTAAGCGCTGATGGCTCGCTTAACCAGATTTTGCATTAAAGGAATTTTAAATCCATTGTAAGCCAATGCGCGTGCACCATCGGTGGCCATGGTTGCAACCGATTCCGCAGTTTCAGCATTCTTGGCCCGGCCTCTGATCGCATTTTCCACATTAATTACTCGCCGCGGTGTGCCCTGCACAGCTCCGCAAACAATACGAGAATCCTCCACGGTACCGTCGCCGCTCAGCTTAAACGCGGCAGCGATGTTAACCAGGGCGAAATCCCATACGTTGCGATCGGCCACTTTTTCGAAATAGAAAGTGGCGTTAGCCCAGGTTGAAGGAATTCTCACCGCAGTCAGAATTTCGCCTGGACGCAAAACGGTGGTGTGCAGGATATCGATCGCGGGTCCGATAAAGTAATCTTCAGCAGCCACTGTGCGCTCACCATTGAGACTTCGAATGACCATGGTGGCCTCCAGAGCAACCAGAGCCGGTGCCGTATCTGATGGGCTGGCTGCCACACAGCGACTCACTTCAAACAGCGAATGCTCTCGATTCATCCCCTGGGGAGTGTCGGCATAACAAAGGTTGCCACCGGCGCGGTAGCAAGAGAGTCCGCGGCGGTAGTACCAGCAGCGCACGTCCTGGGAGACGTTGCCGCCGAGCGTTCCGATGTTACGTATTTGTGGACTGGCGACAACGCTTGCCGCTTCAGACAATAGCGCATACTGCTGTTGGATGAGCTCGCTACTAGCGACTTCCGTCAACGTAGTGAGGGCACCTATTTCGATGCCGTCAGCGGTTTCGCGAATCCCGCGCAGCGACTCGATAGCACTCAGGTCGATCAGCGCATCGGCAGATTTTGCTCTGTCTTTTAGCCAACCGTAAGTATCCTGACCGCCGCCAACCAACCAACCTCGATCTGCAAGGCGGTCAGCAATCGCAAGCGCGTCTTCAACCTGTACTGGCTGGTACAGTTCCATATTTGGCATTACGTCATGTGATGGCATAGTAACCTCAGAATGTATTAGTTTTCATGTTGACGGCAGGATAGAGTCCGGCCACATGGTTGATGATCATATCTGTCGTAATCGGAGCCCGATTAAACAGAAATCCCTCAAGCGCATCAGCAATGGCACTGGTTAGCGCGGCCGCTGCGGCGCCCTGTGTTGGTTCACCAATACCTCTGGCGCCAACCGGACTCTGCGGATCTGCAATGCCGACAGCGCCAATTTGCGTAATGGAAGGTATGTCCAGATTGGTTGCTGGTTTGCTTTGGTACAAGCCGGTGTTTGCGGGCAATCCATTTTGCGGATCGTAGACATGACGTTCTAAGCCAGCCATACCGAATCCCCAAACTGCGCCCCCACGCATGGCATTATCGAAGTTCTTGGGATGCACGACCACTCCGCAGTCGGCCACCGCTGTGTAATCCAGAATTTCGTATTTGCCGGTATCCAGATCTAACTCGATTTCACAGAAACCGATAAGAATGCCCGGGGGTTGACCCTGACCCGGAATATTGTCTTTGGCCACA
>JADFOC010000186.1 GCA_022563075.1 Pseudomonadota bacterium | reverse complement strand
GTAAACAAGTTCGTTGACAAGGACGGTGCGTTGCTACTCGAAGGCGATCAGCCAGAGCCGTTCGCCATTCATGAGAATGCGTTGAATGAATATTCAATGTTGACATGGAACAAGCCATTCGATCAGCTTTCTAATGGACTAAAGGCTCAAGCGATGGAGTTCGTCATCCCGAAGATGTTCGAAACTATTGCCAACATGGGTCACATCAAGGCTGAAGATAAAGACACGATCATGGATCGTTACATGAAGTTCATCAAGGACAATGATCTCGCTGGAGCAGAGCTTCAACAAGAGATCAAGGATGGACGTAAGGATTACGACAAGATCAGTGTTGCTTCTACCAACGCGGTCTACACGGCACGACGTAACGAGCTGAAGTCTGACATGCTATTGGTGAACAGCGTCACCTCGTTTCGAGACATGGTGGCTGTGATGAACAGGTCGTTCGATGAGACTGACAAGGAAGCGTTCGGTCGTTTACCAATGGGCAAGAATGCCGATGGAACGATGACCTACTCCGGTAAGATTACGCCGAACCTGATGAACAATCTTGAGAAAGACTATGAGGCGATGCTGAAGAAGTGGGAGCGAAACGAGGACATCGAGGTGATGCTTACTAACGATGAGCAACCCGGCATTCGTCCAACTACAGGTCCGACAGGCGATCACGACTACATCAACCAGCGATACCGCGAGCGACAGTCTCAAGTGTCGTGGGAGGACTCCATCGTTGACACTGTAGAACACTACGGATTGGCTACGGGTCTAACACAGGTGATGGTTGAGGATATGAACGCCCGTGCTTTGAACAAGGACACCCGTGGAGCTGTGTATCAAGCACTCGACGGTCTACAGAAGCTAGACCCGCGTGCTGCTCATAACGAGTTCCTGCTCAAATATCTTGATCCGCAGTTGTTGGATGACTGGAATCTAATGCGGTTGGGTCAAATGGATGCGTCCATCGTGGCAGCAGGCAGAGAGAACTCGCAGTTTAGTGCTGCCAAAGCAGACATCGACGACATGAACAAGAGTTCAAGCGATCTGGACCTACCCGGTCGTGATTACAAAGCTAGTGGTGATGCTGTGGCTCTACACTCGTCAGCATATCGTCATTATCGACGACGTGGTTACAGCCACAGCGATGCTGCGAAGAAAGCCGATGAAATCTTCGAAGCGAATACCGTCAGTCGGCTTCGGACCGGACTTCTCCTTACCGGTTTGCTCCGGTACCTTGTGCGACAAATACTCGGTAAGATTAGACAGATACAAATTGTCCTCATACATGCCATTGATCGAAGTTAGACTGCTAGTCACCGCGTTCTGACCCAGGCGAAATTGAGCGATGTACATCGTCATCTGCCCAATGGTGATGGCCCCGGCGATGGCCGCAAATCCAACCCAGCCGTAGGCGAAGTAGAAAGCCGCGCTGGCTAAGAGTCCCAACACATAACCCCAAAAGCCTCTTCTAAGTACCAGGGATCTGTCTTCTTTATAGATGTTGAGAAAAATATCGACATAGCGCTGCAGAAAAAGTTTCCCCAGTTGCAATAATTTGACTTCTTTAACCCCGTCTTCCCGAGTCAGTACCATTTCCAGATAAATTTGCATGCGCCGTTCGGCGGATCTACGTCGGTGAATTCTGAAGGCTTCTCCAGAAAATTTCGCCTCCGCGAGAAACGCAGGTACACCAGCTACACCTAATAACAACACGGCGTAAGGCGAAAACTGAAATAGCCAGAGTCCAATCGAGATCAATAAAATGACATCTCGTGCCAGATCGAAAGTTTTAATGACCAGACTTAAGGGTCTGCTGGATGCCTCGCGGCGGGCTCGCACCAGTTTGTCGTAGAACTCGGAGTCTTCAAAGTGAGCGAGTTCGAGTGTCAATGCCTTCTCTAGAATCATCACATTGATCTTATTGCCCAACAAGACTCGCAAGATAGACTGACACACCTGGTTAACGCGTTGCGCACCGGTTATTAATACCACCAGGCCGGCTTCCCAAAACACATACATCAAGGCATTGCTGCGGGCCTGCTCTGCCACTTCCCCAGTTTGCTGAAAGGCGGTGGAAACTGCGTCCACAAAGAGTCCACCAACGGAGGCAATGGCGGCCGGTAATATGCCCGCTACCAGAGTGGTCAGCCCCATTATCATGGTTAGCGTCGCACTGGTGCTCCAAACTAGTTCTACGGCGGTGCCGCTGTACTGAAAAACCGAGATGAATTTACTAATCGAATTGGGTGATGCTTGTTTATCCAAACTACGCTCAGAACCATGTAGGTGTATGATTGAAGATTGCTTGGCATAAACCCAAGCAATCCGGAGAAATTATGTTCGCAGATTTTAACACGTTAAAAAAGGGAACACCGCCGGTTGCCGTGTCCCCTTCATATCGGATTGCAGTAAGTCTAGTGAGAGTATGTACTCCTTAGAGCTTAAGCAACTTCAATACGATACGGTCTGTATTTCTTCCCAAAGAAGCATCGAAAGGTCCGACAGAATGATCATCCGCTGGATTATCCAATAGTTCACTGGTGGCGACCAAGGCGAAGCCGGATTGCAAGAGTGCTTTTACCGCCTCATCGAATGCAATTCGATGCAGCGTAGCATTGTCGGCACCGGAGGTACCCTCATGGTCGATCACAGCCAGAATCCCACCCGATTTGAGCGCGCCCATTATCTGGCCAAGAAGACCCTGGGCCGCCTGGGGATCCCTATTATGAAAATCGTGAAGATTCAAGCCGATGATGGCGAAATCAATTGAATTTGCTGCCAGGTCTGAAATGGCTCCCAGCTCTTCTACATTGGACAACCTGGCAGCCCTTGCTGAGGCAGCTTCAGCGCTGCGACCGTCGGGTCGATTCTGCATATATACCTTGCCATTGGATCCAACGGCATAAGACAGGACTTCAGTGTACCAGCCAGCTGATGCGTTAACGTCCAGTACCGTCATGCCGGCTTCCAGTCCCATAAAATCCAGCACGGCAGGTGCCTGTCGGCTGGCATCTCTTTCCTTATCAGCGGCCGGTCTATCCGGATTAGCCATCGCTCTTTCCAGGGCGGCGGTATCGAGTGCGGACGCGGAGCTGCAAACCAAGCAGCCTACTGCGAGCAAAGATAAAATGGATTTCATAGTTGTACGCCTTTTATTGGTTGTTAGTGACCAGTTTGGGTTTACCGGATAAATCGAAAAACACCCATTTAAAAAACAGGGCATAGGAGCATAAACCAAGCCAGATAGGGAGTACACAGTTATTGAAATACTGAAATGAGCCGGCGAATACTTCCAGGTCGCTCGGGTCCGGGCGAACTAGTGTAGCCGGCTGACGATCTTGAGTTCTTTTTCGAAATACGCTTTGACTTGTAGCAACTGGCTGCGGTCACCCGCGTTGTCCATCAGGGGCAGATGTGACTCAATGTCGTTGAGTATGTTGGTGATGCTGGCTGTATCTAAAGTACTGAGGTCCAGATCGTAGGGAAATTTCGAATCCTTCGGCATAGAGACACCGCTCCTAAACGCTGGGCAGACCTAAAACAGGGGGCCAATGTTTGCACAAGCATAGTATCGACTGACATTAAGAAAACTCCATAAGAAATTCTTATATAAGAGGTTTTTTGACTTTCATGTGGTGATAAATATATCTATGCAGGCTAATCTATACGCGGTTAACATAACGTATTACACTATCCCCCGAAGTTGGTGAATTTGCATCTTTACTCGACTAATTAAAAGAATGAGTGGGACCGGGATGTCCTGCAAACACCGGGAGTAACAGGTTGACAGTTCTTATCAACGCCTGGGCAGAATTTGTTATCGCCAAACGACTTTACGTGATCGTCGGCTCAGTGCTGCTACTGCTCGGCATCCTCCTGACCGGCCCCCCCATTGCCACTGACAATAGCACCGAACGCTATTTTGTGACTGGTGACCCAGCCCTGCTCGAATATGAAAATCTGATCGATGTATTTGGCGACAATGAGTACTTGATCGTGGGGTTTGAAGCCACTCCCGGCACTCCGGATATATTTAACGCCGACACCTTGCAGGACCTGGCAAAAGTATCGGCGTTTCTCGAAAATCACGAGTATGTGACGCAACTTCGGTCATTGACTACTTTTCAATACATCCATGCCGATGGTGATGATCTAAGCATTGACTACCTGGTAGAAGATATTGGCAACTTGCTTGCGAATCCATCTGCGATTGAAGATCTAAAATCAACTCTCGCCACCGAATATCTGGCGTTGGACTCACTCATAACCAGAGACTATCGACACACCAGAATTGCAGCACGGGTAGAACATCGGACGGGCACTTCAGAACACAAAATAAAAGTTGTTCAGGATCTCTTCCGTTTCATCGAAGAAAACAATATCAGCTCCGACAGCTATGTGCTGCATCTCTCTGGCTATCCGTTTGTACAAGAGAGGCTCGAAACCATTACGGCTGAAGACACCAGCGTTCTTATTCCCATCATGATTGTACTAATGCTGGTTATTCTTTTTATCAGCTTTCGATCTTTTGCGGCAACCCTATACCCTTGGCTGGCAATCGCTTGTAGTTTATTGATCGTGCTTGAAATTCAAGCGTATCTTGGTTTCCCACATACCACCATCGACTCAGGAGCCCTCGCCCCAACACTGATCATCATAGGCATCGGTATTACTGTTCATATTCTTATTGAATTTTTCCAATTACTGAAGGCGGCTAAGTCCGGCACTGAAGCTGCCAGGTTAACAATTGTTCACATATTCACGCCTGCTTTTTTCACAGCGATTACTACCTCTGCTGGATTCCTTGCGCTCTCCATTACCAAGATCATGCCTATCAGGGAATTTGCCTTTCTCGGTGCTGTTGGAGTGCTTTTACTATTTTTATTTTCTTTAACTGTTCTACCAGCCTTGTTGAGTTTCATTAAAGTCATTCCACCCAATACTTACACTGTTCTCGATTCAGGATTCGTTTCTCGATTAACGCAAAAAGTACCAGCCTTCACCTTGAAATACAGAAATACTATCCTTGCTGTGGGCATCGCTGCCATCGTGTTTTCAATCTGGAATATCCCCAGTATTAGAATCGATTCAAACTATGTAAACTTATTCAAAGAAAACAGTTCAACCAGGCAAGATATAGTTTATTTTGATGATGTTTATCGTGGCGTGGTGACACTGGACATTATTCTGGACTCCGGTGAAATAGATGGCATTAAAGATCCACTCTTTCTAAGCCAGCTTGAGCAGATTCAATCCTGGCTATCGGAACGCGAAACCCTTGGGCCAATCAACTCGTTAGTGGATTACATGAAAGAAATTAGACAGGCACTCAACAACGATGATCCTGCCTATTTTCGAATTCCTGATAGCAGGGAAATGACGGCCCAGTTTTTACTTCTCTATGAAAGTTCTGGAGCTAACGAAGACCTTTACGATATGAGAGACTTCAATAATAGATACGCTCGGCTTGTTGCCCCTGTAGTGAACATGCCTGCATCTCAGATGACCACCGAGTTAAACCTCATTACATCCTACCTTGAGACGAACTATCAACACCTGCAGCCGACGATTACTGGAAATATTTCTCTCAAAACAGCTCAAGAAATGTATATATCTCAGGGCATGGTGCAATCGCTCTTGATCGCCTTGTCGGTTATAACCATTTTTTTTATTATCTTATTTAGATCATTTAAATATGGAATATTATCGATTATTCCTAGCGTGCTGCCCATTATTCTGGCCGGCAGCGTCGCAGGATGGTTAGGCATTAGTTTTGATATAGGCGCTGTGATTATATTTGCCATGACTATGGGTATCGCCGTAGATGATGCTATTCATGTTATGAACCGGTACCTGATGGCGAAACGGGCTGGCGCATCAACACAGCATTCGATTCAACGTGCCATGAATGAATCTGGTCGCGCCGTCGTGTTCAGTTCAATCATACTGATCTTCGGGTTCGGTGTGCTTGCCTTC
>JADFOC010000185.1 GCA_022563075.1 Pseudomonadota bacterium | reverse complement strand
CTCGAGCACTTCATCCAGCTGGTAATTAGGAGCCCATCCTGTCAATTCTTTCAGTAAGCTGTTATCTCCGCGTAAAACTTCTATCTCGTTCTTCCGTACCAATTCAGGATTGACCCTAACTTTCAATTCATGTCCTGAAAGTAGCTCGAGCCTGTTTAGTATTTGTCGAAGCGAGCAAGTTTCACCGCTGCAAATATTAATTACCGTGCTCTTGCTTTTACTCTGCAGCAGCAATAAGTAAGCCTCGACTACATCACCCACATAAGTGAAATCTCGGCTTACCCTTAGGTTACCTAACTCTATTTGTTCTTTTCTCTCCGCGAAGTGAGCCACTATCTTGGGAATCAGAAAACGTTCGTCCTGACCTGGCCCTGTGTAATTGAATGGTCGCGTTACTATGATAGGCAATTCTTCAAACCAGGTTTTCGCCATGTGCTCCATCGCCAGTTTGCTGCTTGCGTAGTGATTGATGGGCGCTGGCACCTGATCTTCCGAAATAGGTTGGCCGCCTTGCACCTGCCCATAGACATTGGCGCTACTGGCAATGATTATTTTCTCGGGAGTGCAATTCGTCAAGGCATGCAATAGGTTGCAAGTACCAATGACATTGACAGCATAGAATGCTTCAGGATTCTCGGTGGCAACGAATGATATTGCCGCTAGATGGATGACGAAGTCGGGTCTGATTTCAGCGATTACCTCACCAACTTGGCTTTTATCGATAAGATCACACTGAAATTTATCAGGAGCAGCAGAAGGCAGCTCGGACAATTCAATGACGCGCGCACCCAGATCACGCAGCGCGCTGCATAGGTATTTACCGGTAAATCCAGATGCGCCGGTAACCAGGACTACACGGTTTTCAATCATATCCTTAGGCGTCAGTTTTATTTGCTGTGTTGAGCGAGGTCCGCGTACACCATCATCTCGCAAAGTTGGTTTAGACTTGTCTTTGGCTCCCAGCCTAATTGCTCTTTAGCTTTGGAAAAATCCCCACAGAGGCAATCCACGTCAGTCGGTCTAAAGTAATCTGGATTCACTCCGATGATCTTGTTACCCGTGTTTTCATCGATTCCCACTTCCTGCAAGCCTGATCCTTCCCAAACAATAGCTATGTCCGCTGCGGCACAGGCCATGGACACGAATTCTCGCACCGTTGCTGCACGTCCAGTTGCCAGCACATAAGTATCTGGCGTATCTGCATTCAACATTCGATAAATACCTTCGACGAAATCACCGGCAAAACCCCAGTCCCGTTTCGCATCTAGATTTCCGAGCTCTAGAAACTTCTGCTTCTCCAATTTTATCCTCGCTACAGCGTCAGTGATTTTTCGCGTTACAAACTCTTTTCCTCTTAGCGGAGATTCGTGGTTGAACAGTATTCCACTGACTCCAAAAATCCCATACGCCTCTCGATAATTAACCGTCATCCAATGCGCATAAAGCTTGGCAATCCCGTAAGGGCTTCTTGGATAGAACGGCGTAGTTTCATTTTGAGGTGACTGTTGCACCTTGCCAAACATCTCGGAGGTAGACGCCTGGTAGTATCGAATCTCTGAATTTACGACTCGTATTGCCTCGAGTAGATGAACGGCTCCTAAGCCGGTGATATTGGCAGTAGCCACTGGCTGCTCAAATGACACTCCAACAAAACTCTGAGCGGCCAAGTTATATACATGCGTAGCTTCGCTTTTCTCCAGGAGTCTAATACTGGAAGCGGGATCGGTGAGGTCATGTTCGATTAGATGCAAATTTGGGTGATCGGCAATACCCAATTTCCGTAATCGCCAAAAATCGGTAGTGCTAGTACGCCGGAATGCCCCAAAAACAGTTTCACCTTTTTCGAGAAGTAGTTTGGCGAGATATGGGCCGTCTTGGCCGGTAATACCGGTAATAACCGTTGCCATTTAGAATTTCCTGTTCGAGGCTGCCCGCTATAAAGCTTCGGTATTGGCATTTGCGCGAGAACGATGACGCTTGAATGCGACACCTGGCACGTATTCGGGACCTTCGCTAGTCCACCCATGATGAACATTTTTCCCAATGAGTGCTGCAAACTCATCACCGTTGCATTCGATGACTTCTTCACTCAGAAGTTCTCGATAGGCTTCCTGTGGTCTTAGATGAGACGAGCACCAATACAAAATAAAGTTCATCCTTAGACCCGACTCTGTGCGGTTGAAAGCTCCGTGCCAGGTATTGCCATGCCAAACCACCAGTGAGCCTTTTTTTGCTTCAACCGCAACAACACCGGCTGGCTCAGTTATTTCCAACTTCCCCAGGGGTTTTCCAGTCTTGAGTTTTAGCATTACTTCGGCCTGGGTTTGCTTGCCATAGCCAAAATTTTCTCCCAACGTTGGCTGCCGCATCAGCTTGTGGCTACCTGGAACGAAGCACAGCGCACCATTTGCCCGATCATAATCGGACAACAAATAAGTTGTGTTGCAAACCAGGGCATTAGGAATTGGATGAATCGGTTGGTCCGAATGCAAGGGGAGCGGCATCTGACCCGGACCTTTCAACATTGAGGTACAACTGGAGATGACCGCTTCGGGTAGCAAATAACGAACGAACGCCAGCAATACGGGATTCATCATCGCTTCCTGGAACACCGGGTCCTCGCCCAACAGGTAAAACAGATGCTGACCTGCGGGGTTAGCTAACTCACTGTGGGTCGACCCTGTTTTAATATCCGGTACTACCTCGTTATTGCGTTGAGCGGAGATCTCCATGATCTTGTCAATCAGTCTGTCAAGCAAGGGCAAGGCACCCGAGGACTGTGGAGGGATAACCGTAAAACCATAAGTATCGAGGTCCGCTACGTGAGTTTCCAGCCCCAATTTACGAATTGCACTGTAAGCAGAGCCAACACCGCTCTCCTCCCATTTAGCCATTTTCATTGACTTGTTCATTAGATTCTCATTGATCTCTGCTTCACGAATAAGATTTTTGTGTAATCATAACTTACATAACCCTATATCTCAGCTTACTAATTCGAACGTCAACCCTACAACTATTACGGATAGCTCTCAAATAGTTCCGCTTGCCACTGTGATTCGCGTGGCTCTTTATCATGCAATGCTATGTTTTTGTCAAGCGTCCATCGATGTATCCAGGAGAGCCCACGTGGTCCAATATGTCCATCTGCCATGTCATAGGCAGGATCTTTCAGGGCCTCAGCGGATGTGATGAGCGCTTAGCCCCAAGCTTTAATACTCTCTGCAACCCGATTGAGTCTAATCCTTTGCTTGACGCAATTGTCGCGTCTTTTTCACCGAGTAACATGATCTCACTCGGCAGAATAAAACGATGGATTATTCCTGGTTATTCTTCAAGGAATAAGAAAGTAAATATTGGGTGATATTGAAGAACATTTAGTTTGATCCAGTCCACACAAGTTCCCTGGCTAGACTTCATTTGGCACACTTGCTACCTTTTGGAAACATCCCCCTGAGATCGAAGAAAGATCGTGGAAATAGGTAACTGGAGCGCAACCGCAGAGTTAAACGTGATCTATCAGCAAATTCGGGACATGGGTCTGGAAACAAGTCTGACCGAACTGGAGGCGTTTGGGTTTACCACCATAGAAGGAGCTCTGTCATCACAGCAGGTTGAGTACGCGCGTAATGCCATTGGCACTGTGATTTCCATCTTGAGTTTGAACTGATCCATACCTGTGACCAGTAAGCATTTCTCAGACGCTGCGCTGGATTAGTTCCTGTAGATCCTGCATGTTGTAGGGCTTGGGCAATATAGTAAAAGCCCCCTCGTCTTTCGCGAATTCTTCAGACAAGTTTTTACCGAAACCCGTGCTAAGTACAAACCGAAGCTCAGAATGTTTGTCCTTACACTGCCGTATGAGTTCGATGCCTGTCATGGCAGCCATTGAGTAATCAGTTATTACCAATTGAAGATCGTCGCCCATTTCATCAATAATTTTCACAGCATGGATAGGATCAGATTCTTGAATGCAATCACAACCGAGATGCTCAATCATTTTTGACAGTACGTCCAATATCTCAGGCTGATCATCGACGATAAGAATTTTTTTACCGATGCCTATCGCCTTAACGGATGAATTTCTGACCATCTTTGGCTCCTCTTTCACAATACTCAATGGCAAATAGACGGTGAAGGATGTCCCCACACCTGGCTGCGATTGCACTTCAATCGCCCCATTGTGATCCAACAAGATACCGTGGACGATAGCCAGACCCAAACCGTTGCCTACTTCCTTTGAGGTGTAGAATGGCTCAAATATTCTGACCAACTGCTGCTCTTCTAGACCAACACCCTCGTCTTTGACTACTAATTTCGCATAGGTACCAGGTATAACATCTCCGTATTGAATTGCAGTCGGACAACTAAACTCCACTTTGCTTACACAAACATTGATTGTGCCGTAATTTCCCTCGAGCGCTTGATAGGCATTGGTGATCAAATTAATGATGACTTGTCCGAGTTGATTTGAGTCGCCAATTACTCTTAAATCCAGCGGTTCTATTTCTACTTCAAGATTGATGGATTTAGGAATTATAGGCTCTAGCATTTCCAACGATCCCAGCACTAGGTTTCCCAGATCGATTGGATCTTTTTCACCAGCAGTCTGTCTGCTAAACGTGAGAATGTGATCTACCAGCCCCTTAGCCTTATCAGTAACATTCAGCAATTTTTGCAATAACTCGTTAGCTTTTTTATCACCTGATGCCTGGATGGCTGCCAACTCTGCAAACCCATTAATACTGGTGAGCATATTGTTGAAATCATTGGCGATGCCGCCGGCCAGGGTTCCGAGGGATTCAAATTTCTGGCTTTGACGAAGATGATCTTCGATTGCCTTACGCTCAGATTCAGCTCGTTTTCGGTCTGAGATATTACGGGTAACACCGACACGACGTACCGGTCCCCCCTCGTTGTCATTGATTGGTTGGAATGAAATCTCACACCAGACTCTTGAGCCATCTTTTCTAATATGCTCTATCTCCAAGAAGTCAGAGGTCGTATGATCCGCGATCTTTCTCTCGATTTTCTCGACAGAATCCTCAGTCAACATTTCACCGATGGGCAGGCCTAAGATTTCTTCAGGAGTGTATCCCGTCAGTTGCTCGATTGATGGACTGGCGTAAGTAAACTTTTTCTGTGCGTCGTCCCACACCCAGATCACGTCCATGCTATTTTCAGCGAGTAGTCGGTAACGTTGTTCGCTTTCCCGATACTGCTTCTCGCTTTGGGCCAGCGCTATTTGGGATTGCTTACTGCGCCTTAAATAAATTGCAAGAAAAATGATTATGGTAAGTAATATAGCCAACAGATTGACCGCAGCGGTGACTGCGATCGGATTGCTGTCCCACAGCGTCAATGGCCGATATCGAATTTCTGCTCCTGCTGGCAATAGACTTGCAGAAATATTCCATCTCCGCAGCTGCCGCCAGTCGTATATCGTGCTGGCCGTGCCAGCGGCTCCAGATCGGATCTCTGACAACGGCGTGCCATCGAAAAGTTGCAGAATCAAGTCTGCCGCACTCTCTGCGTAACTGGTGGCGCTGGTAAGATGCCCGCCGATAATTCCTCTGCCCATGTTAGTGTCAAAGAAGCTGAAAATCGGAACGCTGGCATATTCGATCAGAGCCGGCAATACATTGCTTGCTCCACCCTGTACCTCTGTATCGAGTGTTTCATGAGGCAAATACAAAATTGAAGACGATGGCGGTAGTTCGGCGGACATGTCAGCCAAGTAGTCTGCTGTTTTACCTAGATGATAATTGATGACGATGCCGGGTATCGCTTGCGCAGAGATCTCTCGTACCACATCGACATAGTAAGTGTCTGCACCACTGATCCCGGCCATGACTTCAATACTTCGAGTCTCTGGCCGCAAGCTTAGAATTTGACGTAGTGTTTCGGTTAACGCTTCACGATGAGCATTTTTCACGATGAGGATATTTCGGCTCAGATTCAGCTCCCGACCGGCATCGA
>JADFOC010000184.1 GCA_022563075.1 Pseudomonadota bacterium | reverse complement strand
CTGCATCTAATAGTTGAATTGGGTGCCATTGCCTTGAAGGCGCATAATCGTGAGCGTACACTGGTGAATTGCCCCCTGCGCCATTGAACAGAGTCAGCACGCGAGTTAGTAGGGGCCAGCGGATAAGCATGCTGGAACGGCGGCCAGCATTCTCCCCTGAGAAATAAAATCGATAGAAACGGGGGCCTTTGCCAATCAGATTACAAAAACAAGTAGAGCAATTTACCTACTAATTAGCCAGCACAGAAGCAACGGAGGCACATATGTCACTGAGAATAAATGATGAAGCACCAAATTTTACTGCCCAGACCACTCAAGGAGAGATCGATTTCCATGCGTGGTTAGGGGACCAATGGGGTGTCTTGTTTTCCCATCCGAAGGATTTTACCCCGGTATGCACCACCGAGTTAGGCTACATGGCGGGACTGGAGGCGGAGTTCGCCAAGCGCAATTGTAAGGTAATTGGCTTGAGTGTCGATCCGGTGGATGACCACCACGAGTGGGCAAAAGACATCGAAGAAACGCAGGGTCATGCGGTAAATTTTCCGATGATTGGCGACAGTGATTTGGCCGTGGCCAAGTTGTATAACATGTTACCCGCGGATGAGCCTGGCACGTCTGAAGGCAGGACTGCGGCAACCAATGCCACCGTGCGTTCCGTATTTATCATCGGTCCAGATAAGACAATCAAGTTGATGCTCACTTATCCTATGACCACCGGCCGTAATTTCGATGAGATATTGAGAGTGCTGGATTCCATGCAACTCACCGCCAAGCATAAGGTCGCTACACCGGTAAACTGGAAACAGGGTGAAGATGTCATCATCGTGCCATCGGTATCGGACGAGGATGCGAAGGAGATGTTTCCTGATGGCTGGAACACCATCAAGCCTTATCTACGGACGGTAAAGCAGCCGGACTAAAAACCGGAGATAGGGGTCAGCGCAAAATTTCCATCTGATGTTCCCGGCAAGTTGGGTGAGCTGATAAAATCTTACGTTGTCCCCCTTGGGCCGTGTTTTTATTTTAGCTGGATCAGACTATCCGGGTCGGGACGATAAATCAGATAGGAAAGATCGGCTGCCAAGGCGCTGAACCAGTGCGGGGTGTGACCGGGAATGATCACCACATCACCGGCCTCGATCTGACGAGTCACGCCTCCCTCTATGCCCGAGCCACGAATACTGGTGCTCGGACTCGGCGCTGGCGTCGGGTCAATTAATTTGCCACCGGTTACCAGCGTCGCAGATCCTTCCAATATGTAGTAAATCTCGGTTCTGTTTTCAGGGTGTAGATTCGCGCCGCCAGGGAATTGTCTGGGTCGAAAGACGCCGTACACTCCGATGCGGTAACCCCCAGTTACCTCCACCACGCGAATCGGCCGATCACTGACTCTGTCTCTGGGCAGGCTATCAATAAATTGCTTGATCTCATCGGCGCTAACGTCCGTTGCCATCGGCGGCATCGCTGGAGCTGAAGTCTGGGCAAGGCTAAACGTGGTAAAGACGACCAGCAAAAAGGAAAGAGCGAGTTTTCTCATTGTTGCTTCTCCTTTCGTTTATTCGGTAATCGGTATTCGATTATCCGGATCCGGTCGAAAGATCAGATAAGACAAATCGGTTTCCAATTCGCTAAACCAGTGTGGCGTATGCCCAGGGATGATAATCACATCACCCGGCACCACGCGTCTACTCACACCCCCCTCGATGGCGGAGCCACGCACCCAATTGGCATTTTCCTGTTTCGCATCGGTCATCGTGCCTCCGGTTACCAGCGTAGCGTACCCGGATAGCATGTAATAGATTTCGGTGGTGTTTACCTGATGTAGATTGGAACCACCAGGGAGTTCTTTCGGACGAAAAACCCCATAGACGCCGACGCGGTAATCGCCGGTTACCTCGACAGTTCGAATCGGACGATCGCTAACCCGGTCTCTGGGCAGGGCATCGATAAACTTCGTTATGGCTTCCGCCGTGACATCGGTGGCTACAGGTGGAACTGCGGGTGCTGGAGTCTGGGCTGGGGTCACGGTGCTAAATAAGATGATGCAGAATAAACAGGCGAGTTTTTTCATTGTTATGGCTCCGCTGTTACAGTGTTTCCAGTGTAGACGCTTCGATGACTGCTGTTAAGTGAAAGAAAATTTTGCCACGGCCGGTAGTATCTGCAGTACCGAGGAAGCAATTGTATGTTTAAACCAATCAGGGCGACGGCGTGCCTCACTGCACTATTGCCGGCTATCGTTGCTGATCTCGCCTCTGCCTGCTCGGCTGGCAGGAACACCCCGACCTTTTGAAACGCCGTGTCTGCCGGCGGCAATTACAGTAGCGCAAGCAGCGTTGCCCTACGTGACCGGCACGCCCTATAGGGTGCCGATGATAGATCGTTGCATCAACCACGGTGACGGTCGCATCGAATGCATCGAGCACTTGCCCGCAGCCGTGTTGGCGCAATGCGAGCGATGGGAACAGTCCCGCGCGCAACAACGGCGGGCCTTATTCAATGTCAGCAGAGGTGGCTTCGGCGTGCAGCCGGGGCCACAGCGCTGATCAAGGGAGCCGGAAGGCAATGAGCTCGGGACTGTGAATCCGATCCCCGATAGCCACGACAATATACTGTCTGCCATCGTGTAAATAGCTGATCGGTGCGTTGGTCGTGCCCGCCTCCAATTCAATTTCCCATAGAATGTCACCTGACTCCTTGTCATAGGCCCGAAACATGGGGCCGCCACTATTGGTGGCGATCTCCACCGGCATGTCGAAAGGAATTCGTCCGCCCGGACGCTGATTGGTGTGACCTTCGCCGATGAACAACAGGGTCTTGGTTAATAGCGGCGAGGGCCGGCCCGGGACGCCCAGCTTACCCAGGTTCAGATCGGCAATCGCTGGATTATCCCTGGGGCCATCGCCATTGGGAACCATCCACACATGTTCTCCGGTATTCATGTTGATCGCGGTAATACGACCGTAGGGTGGTTTAAACAGGGGTAAGCCCCGGGGCCCCGCGATCCAGCGCCGAGAGCCTTTGGTGTAGTTTAGATTGGTGACGTCGGCTTCACCGGGCAGAAGATCGGCGACAAATGGCGAGGTAATCGATGGAATGTAAAGATAGCCCGTTTCCGGGTCGAAGGCAGCCCCTTGAACATCGGCGCCTCCCTGTGAGCCGGGCAATTGAATAGTGCCCTGGGTAGCATTGGGATCGTCGCTTCTTATCGAAGGTGGTGTGAACAGAGGACCGGTCACAAAGTGGCTGAATATCTCCAAGGCTTCGGCTCTAAGTTCGGGGGTGAAATCAATCAGGTTTTCTACCGTGGCTCCCTGCCGATCAAAGGGAGCTGGTTTGGTGGGGAACGGTTGTGTAGCCGAGGTGATTTCACCGGGCACGCTCGATTGTGGAACCGCACGTTCTTCAATTTCCCACACCGGTTCGCCGGTCTCGCGATCGAACACAAAGGCGAATGCCTGCTTGGTAATTTGAGTAACTGCCTTAATTTCTCTGCCTTCGACGGTGATGTCCATCAGTATCGGGGCGGCGGGCGGGTCATAGTCCCACAGGCCATGATGTACTGTCTGAAAATGCCAGACCCGTTCACCGGTCTCTGCGTTTACCGCCACCAGAGACTGACTAAACAGGTTGTCGCCGATGCGGTGGCCGCCATACATGTCATTGGTGGAAGAGGTGATCGGCATATACACCAGTCCCAGTTCCTCATCGGCGCTGAATAAGGACCACACCGGGGCATGACCGGTGTAGGACCAGGACCGATCCTGCCAGGTGTCGGTGCCGAACTGTCCCTCTTGCGGAATCGTGTTGTAGGTCCAACGCAGTTCACCGGTGCGCACATCGAAGGCATGCACATCACCACGAAAGGCTTCTTTGTTGTCAAACGTATCTGACATCGACTGACCGATGACCACAACATCGCGCACCACCATCGGTACCCCGCCCCAGCGGAAGCGCGCAAACTCGGTGGGCATGAGTTGCAGATCGACACGGCCATCCTCACCGAAATCTGGATACATCTCACCGGTCTGTGCATTGAGAGCGTAGAGGTAGGTGCCGCGTTGAACCAGTATGCGTTGGTCCTCAGCATCGCTCCAGTAGGCGACACCTCGGGTTCCCGCACCGGGTAGTCCATCAACACCACCGACCGGTTCTTGCACCCAGAGTGTCTCTCCGGTTCCAGGATCGAATGCTTCAACCAGGCCAACGCCGTTAGGAATATAGGCGATACCATTCCTGACGATGGCGGCCGACCCATAGTTCGCAGCAATTCGCTGATTCGGATTTAACTCCCTGAAATACTGATCCAGTGCCGGCCGGCGCCAGACGATCTCGAGGTCATTGACATTGCTAGCATCAATCTGGTCAAGGCCTATGTACTTGGTGCTGCCAATGTTAGCGCCATAGGCAGCCCAATCTCCTTCACCGCTGCCGGTAACGATTTGATCGGGCTCCGGTGCTACCACAGCGTCTGCTGCAGTTGCTGGGGCCGCTGATTCTTGTGGGCTATCGCAACCGAGCAGAAAGACGGCTGCACCCAGTCCAAGGACGCGTGCCGCGGTGATGAACTGCTTGGTTTTTGTTATTGGCTTGACCATACGCAATACTCCGTTACTGGTAATTTCATCGATAGCTGGATTCTAACCAATTATCACCGGTATAAAAAAGCTATTCGGTGGTATGGAGCCTGCTAACTTATTGCTAGTTGGCTCAGATCGGCATAGTCTCTGAACCAATGCACGGCTGCGCCTGAGGCCAGTAGCACCAGAATCAATCCACCGCCAGCCGATAAAAAGTAAAAGTTTGCAAGGTACGCCGATGAAAAAGCGCAATAATTTAGCCGCTCTGGCCTTGGGGACGCTGTTTTCGGTAGTAGCGCTGCTGAATCAGGCGCTCGCCCAGGGATTTACCCGGCCTGACGACGTCGCCGAGAGAACTGCAACTATTTACAGCGAGGGTACGCGCTTAGCTGCGCACATTTTTACGCCGAAATCCGCGGCCAGCGATGAAAAATTACCTGCCATCATCATGGCGCAAGGTTGGGGTGGTGCTCAAAACAGTCTTTTTCGCGATGCGGCCGAGTTTGCGCAGGCGGGATACTATGTCGTGACCTTCGATTTCCGTGGCTGGGGCGAGAGTGATTCTCGCGTCATTCTCACCAGCCCCATGCCCAGTAGCACCGCGCAAAAATTTACCGCCGAGGTGCGGGCCATACGCGAAGTCATGGATCCTCTGGACATGGGTATGGACTGGCTGAATGTCTTGCACTGGATACAGGGAGAAGCACAGGTTGATAGTAGTCGCATCGGCATCTGGGGCAGCAGCATGGCGGGAGGTTTCGCCATCTACGCCGCCGCCAACGACCTGCGCGTTAAGGCGGTACATAGCCAGGTAACCGGCACTCTGGATGGACGTGATATCGGAACCTCGGCGGAGGCTTGGCAGGACGCTACGCGACGGGCACGGGGCGAATTGGACTATCCCGAGGCTCGAGTAAACTGGAACGGTCTCAATGGTTATCCCATCTTTGCCAGGTTTCCTGCCTATGTTCCCGCGGAAATGATCAAGCACAATGACAGCGTCGCCCTGCAAATAGTGCTTGCCGCAGACGAGGAGTATGGCACCAACCCCGGTTCCAAGGCAGTATTTGAACAACACGATGGGCCCAAGAATCTGGTGATTATTCCCGGTATTCAGCATTACGGAATCTATACCACCGCCAGGCAGCAATCCCATGGTCTGGCCCAAGCCTGGTTCGATCGGCACCTCAAGGGTGAGTAAACACACAAGAGTGGGACCGTTACACTCCGGTAGGTTAAAACCGGTAACGGCCCGTTCCCGTAGAATTGGTTTCCTATATGAGGACTAGGTACAGTGCAAGCACCGCCATCAGAAATAACGAGTCATGCCATTTCCGTGAGGCAATTTTGCTGGGACTAATGATATCGCTCTCTTTCATGGCAGTAAGGCTAATCTAAG
>JADFOC010000183.1 GCA_022563075.1 Pseudomonadota bacterium | reverse complement strand
CTTCCTAATCTCTCCTAATAGCTCAGTGCCCAACATGCCTGGCATACGCTGATCTGAGATTATTAAGTGATAATGGCCGCTTTCACACTGCTTTAGCGCTGCTTTACTACTAGTTACGCAGTCTAACTCATACTCTGATGAACGAAGTAGTCTAATTAGTGATTTGAGTACTAATTTATCGTCATCTACTAATAATATTGAATACATAGGACCCCCTCCTATCTGTATACGCAACTAGTTCGAATCCTTCGGTATTGAAGTACAATCCTAGCTGCTATTTTATAATCAAAAATATTTAAATGATGTGAATCACTTCATAATCCTTAGAAATTGTTAACCGCACTTTGCTCTTACCAAGTCATAAAGAGTTGCCAGGCAGCTTGTGGTGAATATGTGAATTAGTTGTAAAGATGCTGCGGTGATCTATGACCGATATCTAGTGAGTAAACTTACTGTGGTCATCCATCCATTTGGAAAATTGATCTACATCGACAGGCCTGCTTATAAAATATCCCTGGCCGATTTCACAACCGAGTTCTTTCAGCCAGTCATAGGTGTACTGATCTTCGATTCCTTCAGCAACCACTTCGAGCCCGAGGCTATGGCCCAGATCCACGGTCAATCTTGCAATCGCGGCGGCTTCCTTGTCTTTCGATACTTTCATGACGAAAGATTTATCAACTTTGATCTCGTTGAAAGGCATACGATACAGTTGCACAAGTGATGAGAAACCTGTGCCGAAGTCATCGAGCGATAGTCTGATATTCTTAAGACGTAATCGTGTGAGAATATCCATAGTTAACGAAGGGTCTTCCATGGCGCCACTTTCAGTGACTTCGAGCAGCAGTCGATTTGGATCAAACTGATATTTAGCCAATAATCCATCCACCTTGTCAGGCAGGCTTAGATCGCTTAGTAATCGTGGAGACAGATTAATTGAGATATTCAATTCAACACCGCTTCCCCTGCGGGCTACATCATCCTGTAACACAGTTTCAATTACGGAATACGTTAATGGGCCAATCAGTTCCCTGCTTTCTTCAGCAAGCGGAATAAAGGAGTCGGGAAATACCAGGCCGTGTTCCGGATGTTGCCAGCGCACCAGCGCTTCAGCCCCAATTACGTTTCCTGACGCAAGACTAATCTGTGGTTGGTAGTGAACGACTAATTCATTTTCAGCGATAGCCTTTTTGAGATCTTCTGCAGTCAATGCTAAGGACTGTGTGCGACGCTCTTTTAAGGGATCGAAATTCTTCTCCAGTATGATTTTTAAATCATCAATATCGATAGGCTTATTCAAGACGCCAACCATGTTCAAGCCAAGTGACTTCCCAAGCTCGTCTGTTGTCTCGAGTACGCTTCTGTCCATACCACTTACCAGAATAATGGCAGCCTCAGAATGCTGTTCCGCCAGCTTGCGTAAAAGTTCGATACCATCGAGCCTGGGCATTTGTAAATCCATCAAGATAATATTAGGCTCGTATCGAAGATAAGCTGATTCAAATTCTGCCGGATTGTCGATTGCAAGGGAGTCAACGCCAAGATCATCAGCTACGCGTTTGATGATGCGACATATTCTTTTATCATCATCGATGATAAGTACTCGATTATTCGACATCATAGTTCCTTGATTTAAATGCAGGTTAGACTTCGGAAAATGTAGTTCGTATGTGCGTTGCGAGTTTTCTAATAGTGTAGGGTTTTCTAATCATGGGTAAGGGATGGATTCGCTCGCTGCCAATGTCTGCCTTGCCCTTGCTATACCCGGAGGTCAGAACAACCTTAATATTTGGGTAATGCTTTTCAGTCCATAGGCCAAGCATGTGTCCATCCATCTTGCCGGGCATGAGCACATCACTGAATAGCATGTCGATGTGTTCGCCAGATTCGATAATTGTTCTGGCAACATCAGCATTTTCTGCTTCCAGGGTTTTATAACCTAGGTTTCGTAGATCGCGTAAAGTTACTCTTCTTACCCGCGGCTCATCTTCGACAACGAGAATTACTTCGGAACCACGCAGCAACAAATCTGCTTCTTGGCTTTGCGAGTAGATATCCGTGCTTGCCTGTACTTCATGTAAAAACATCGAAACAGTGGTTCCTTTTCCAGGTTCACTCTCGATGAAACATTCGCCATTAGATTGCTGCATGAAGCCATAGACCATGCTCAACCCGAGACCGCTTCCCTGACCTACTTCTTTAGTAGTAAAAAATGGCTCGAATACATGCGCAAGATCTTCAGTACTAATACCTGTGCCAGTGTCCGACACAGAGATTCTTATCCAGCGTTTGTCTTTAAGTCGTATCCTGCGTGATAAATCACCATCACCATCATCACCACCATTTTCGAATCGGTTGGCACTGATTGTAATATCGCCTCCCCGGGGCATGGCATCGCGGGCATTGATGGAGAGGTTTAACAGCGCATTTTCCAATTGCGAGGAATCGATCTTGACGAATAGCTCATCTTCAGGTAAGTCGACTAATAGTTCGATATTTTCACCAAGGGTTCGCGATATGAAGCGTGCAAACTTTTCTATAAGTTGATTTACGTTTTCGATTTCCGTTTTTAGCGGCTTGGTGCGAGAAAATGCAAGTAATCGCTGCGTCAATTCAGCACCATCATCCGCAGCCGACATCGCGTCTTCGAATAATTCCTGGATCTCCGTGTCTACTTCGCCAATGTCTTGTTGTAAAAACCGCAGATTTCCACTGATGATACTCAGTAGATTGTTGAAGTCATGGGCAATGCCACCGGTCAACTGACCCACGGCCTCCATTTTTTGCGCCTGATTTAGAGCATTTTCCTTTTCCCTCAGCTCGGTAATATCCTGTGATATAACGATCACACCAGTAACGTTTCCTTCAATATCACGTTGGGCCGTAGCATTGAATAATAACAAGCGAGTACCGCCATCTCGGTGACTAACAGAAATCTCGGAGTTACTACTATCTTCACCCGCCATGGCCTTGGTTAATATCATTCTGATTTTCGCCTGGTGCTCCCGAATGATGACTTTACGCACCATATCCCGTCCCACGGCTTCTTCCTTGCTGTAGCCTGAAATCTGTTCCGCCTGCTTGTTCCATTGATTGATCATTCCCCTGGAATCAATACCGAAAATCGGTGCATTGGCGGTATTCACCAACCGTGTCAACTCACGGGCGATTCTCTCTGATTCCGCCTGCGCCAGCTTGGTGTCAGTAATATCCTGGCCAATACCGATTACACCGATGATGTTGCCTTTCAAATCCCGGCGCGTAGTAGTGTTGAACAGGACGGTTGAAATATTGCCCTTTTTGGTCCGTAAGTACAGTTCGAAATTGGCTGTTTCCACGCCGCCAAGGGCGTCTCTAAATATTCTACTGACTTCCTTTTTTGAAGCATCCTCTATAAATTCATCGACGAATAGGCAATGCATCACTTCATCCGCGCTATAGCCGGTTACTATTTCCGCCGCCGTATTCCATTCAGTTATCTGCAACTTGGTGTTTATAGCGAATATTGGCGCATTGGCAGTCTGGATTAACTGTATCAATTCTGCGCCTACCTGTTCGTGTTCCATCTCAAGGTTTTTTCTCTCACTGATATCCCGTATCACACCGCTAAAACAGCGCTTGTCTCCGATGAACATCTCGCTGACAGAGATCGCGATAGGAAATGTGCTTCCATCTTTTCTAACCCCATCGACCTCTATACCAGTACGCCCCAGGATTTGTGCTTCACCAGTTTTCTTATAGCGCTGCAGATGGTTATGATGTTCAGGCATCAGTTTACTTAGATTGACTCCGATAATTTCTTCCGACGAATATCCGAATATTTTTTCAGCGGCTGGATTGAACGACTCTATCTGCCCTTCATCATCAATTGTGATGAGTCCATCTACCATCGTTTCTAGCAGCACCTTTTGACGATTATCGCTTTTGATTCGTTCTCTAGATTCCAAGGCTAGTGCGAGGGAAATTGCTGCCGACATTACAAAATCCTGTTCCAATAAATCCCATTTACGCATTTCGCCCACGTGTTGATGGCTCAGTACTCCCACGATTTTCCCTTGAACCAGAATTGGCGCGTTTAACGCTGAGGTAATACCCCTTGGCTTTAGATAGTTGTCCAGGAATTCACTGGTACGTGGATCGACGCTTACATCAGTAACGGCGATTACATGATCATCTGCAAGAGATTTAAAATAATTCGGATAGTCGTTTGCGGACAACACGGTTCCACTTCTATATTCATTCTCACTTTTCCAATACCCAACACTTTCAGTAATCTCACGACAGCGCTCATCGCCGTAGTACCAGATACTTACTCTATCTACATTGAGTGCATTGGCCATGATCTTCACAAATCTTCTTTCTAACTCCTTGTTATCGCCGAAATCATCTTTAAGTTTTACTATCTCAGACATCGCAGTCTTAAAATTGGTTAGCAGTTCGAGTCTTCTCACTTCTTTTCTTCGAGTCTGTATACGTTCTGAAATATCCGTAAAACTGACAACTGAACCCAAAATATTGCCATCGCGGATTATAGGAATAGAGCGATACTCCGAGTCAAAACTGCTGCCATCTGCACGCCATAAAACCTCATCATCGACATGGCTTCCTTCACCCTCATGGAATGCCCTGTATATTTTACATTCATCCACTGGGTATGCGGTTCCATCATTGCGAGTATGGTGAATCAGTTCATGCATATGCTTACCCAGCAGGTCACCCTCTGTTTTATAGCCCAGCATTTCAAAGCAAACCATATTTGCAAACGTGCAATTGCCATTCAGGTCGATGCCGTAGATTGCTTCACCAGTTGAATTTAGAAGAAGTAACGCCTTATTTGCATATTCTTTGATTTCACTAATCTGCTCACTAGTTAACTGGTGAAATCTTCCGAGAAGCAGAAAAACCGACCCCAAAACAACCGGCGCAATATCAATAATGTAATGTAAATAATTATTTTGATGAATCAGAATGAGAGAGGCTGGTGAAAATGCCAAATTTGATAATACAAGATCTAGGCTCCAGGCGGCTAACGGGAAGCACAGACCGAAAGCTGTTCCTGCGAGTGAGTATTTTGTCTGAATGTTCAAGCGCATTTACTAAATCCTGTATTGAATGAAATACTTCCCAATGAAGAGACGACTCACATCTAAATCCGACTATACTCTTCGTCTAACAAATTCCAATGATCAAAATATAGGCATTATCTAGTCGGCACTTAGTTCAGGCGACATCCCATGTCGATTAGCTTGACTAAAATTCTTCTTTCCTCCAACTCACGCAGAATTACACAGGGAGCGCGTCGACAAATAATAGTACGCCTTGTCGACGCGCATACGCCGTTCCCCCACCCTGTCATTTCATGCTGCAAGCAGATCCGGATTAGTAAGCTGGTCGCGAATAATATTTATTATTATCCTGTCCTCAGTGGGCTTGGCCATATACAAATTGCCACTAATAGTTTTTCCATGCTCACCGGCTTCCTCTTTTGTCAATAGCGAGGTAAGAAACACGACCTTTATATCGCGTAGTTCAGGGTCCGCCTTCAGGCTTCCAAGGACTGCGCCTCCATTCTTGCCGGGCATATACAAGTCAAGAACTATTATGTCTGGTGAAAACTCACGAGCTACTTGCAATACCTTAAGACTGTTGTTTTCAGTTTTAACTACAAAATTCGTATTCCTTGCCAATGAGAGCTTTAGCCTTCTGGTAATTCGTACATCATCGTCAACCAGAAGCACTCTGTGACTTGTTTCGTCCACATATTCCATTTGAGCAGCAATGCTTTCAATAAGAACGGCAATTCTAACAATGGTCATC
Source organism: Pseudomonadota bacterium (assembly GCA_022563075.1). Taxonomy (GTDB): domain Bacteria; phylum Pseudomonadota; class Gammaproteobacteria; order Pseudomonadales; family Pseudohongiellaceae; genus UBA9145. Next base: position 164 of record JADFOC010000183.1, on the reverse strand, counting down.
AGAGTATTCCTGCTGATGAAAACGTTGGAGAAATTTGATCCGCGATGTTTATCCTATCCATGGGACTCAACTATAGAACTGCTCCTCTGGCCTTGCGAGAATCTCTTACCATTGGCGAGGAGAAACAAAGCATTGCGCTTGAGCAATTCGGACTGAGCAAGAAG
>JADFOC010000182.1 GCA_022563075.1 Pseudomonadota bacterium | reverse complement strand
GCCAACCTGCGCCATCATCAAAAATATGAAGGCCAAGCTCACGCCCCAAAAAAAACGCCCCTGCCGCGCCTGCCTGAATGAAAGCCCATCGACTACTTCCGGTGTTTCCTGAAAATCGGTTGATTCTGTATTGGAGGCCGCTACCAGGTCCCCGCCTGCTGGATCTTTTACCATCGGGTCCGATACCCCATCCACTGACAGCCCCATCGACGCAGGACTGGGACGCAACCAGATCCATGCCACCGGAACAACGCCGATGACATACATGGCGCCCATCAGCGGTGCGGCGGTTTCGAAACCAACTGATTCAACCAGCATTACGCTGAGCGGCGTAAGAATTACTCCACCCAATGACAGGCCGGTTGAGGCAATTGACAATGCCATCGCGCGTTTTTTTCGAAACCATCGAGTGACCAGGGTAGTGGCAGGAATCAGTGACGAAGCGGAAAAGCCTATACCCAAGCAAGCATAAGCGACAAACAGCTGCCAAACTGCAGCGACATAGGCGAGTGAACTCAATGCAAAAAATGAAATAATTGCACCGCTGCAGATACAGATTCTTGGATCATAATCCTGCACCCATTTCGCCACCCACAGACCGATAATCCCACCGCTGAGAAAAAAAATAGAGACGGCGAACGATGCCGTCTGCACATCAAACGCCGGTTGCGCAGCCAGTGCATTGAGATAGATGGCGTGATTATAGAAACTAAGACCGCTGGTAAAGGTGAATATCACCATGATGGCAACGACTATTTTCCAGCCATAGTAAATCTGGTCAGTGTTAGTTTCCGGCATAACCGTTGCTTCGCTGTTGCATCCAAAGATTGAAACAGTAATCGATTAACATATTTCTACATTGCCCTTATTGGAGCAATATTTGTATCGGTGTGTATTAGTCGGTGACTAATTAATGACTTGGCGAATTGGATTATTCATTTTTCAATCTTCATGTTGACTACTGATGATATGAGACAGTGTCTGAGATGTGCCAGCTAATGTGTCCCCCGTCGATATTAAATGTCGCTTTTTTCAAAACCTGGTATGAGGCCATCGCGCCGACCCACAGTTGCGTCCAGCAATTTAAAATGAGTTCACTCTCCCTGGTATTCAAACCACTGATTATTCGCAGTTCACTGTGGCTGAGCTCTACACCATCACCTGAACCGGGTTTCACTAACTCAATGCGATCGCCCATCCCCTGAAACATCTCGCTCAGATACCTGGCGGCACCCTCAACATCTCCGTCGGTGGCGCCAACCATCTGCGTAGTTTCGGACAAGTATTGTAAGCCAATCAACCTGGCGGCTTTGCCCGCCAACTCTCTGGTTTCTTTTTCTCCGATAACATTAGCAAGCTCCAGGATGCCATTACGAACAAATTCAATCGCGTAGTTTCTATTGGCTTTGGCAAGGCGCGCTGCATTCCAATCCTTCGATGGTAATTGTGGCTGCTCTTCTGGTTTGAACTTCGGGGGCAATTCACCGTGAGCAAACTGAAGCCTTTGGCCTTCTTCCAGGTCAAAATCGTACTCCTTAAAATAACCGCAAAAACCAAATTCTCCAGTCATATCCTCAGACACGCAGACAAAACCAAGTCTTGCGTTGTTTAGTGAAACGCCATTTTGAGCGTACCAACCGTTTAAAAATCCACGACTCACTTCCACTGGCACACCACAGATAGCTGGGCCTTGATACAGCCATCGGGGATACCTGAAACGTACCCAAGCTTTGTCATCGCTTTCATACATATACTCGACGGCGACACCGCCGATACTATTCGACATCACGTGATACCTGGCGCAAGCGACAGCATCGGGCAGGCCATCCAGGCCTAATTTTTTAAAGCTGGATAGAAACTTCTTGGCGTGTTGCCGCCGAAACAAACGAAACATCCAGTCACCGACAATCTCAGGTTTCTTATTCACAGAAACCATCAGCTGCAAGCCGATAAAATAGGCATGATGAATATGTGCTTGTGCCGCGATAGCGTTCGTCGCCTGGCTCATGAAAACTCAATCCAGAGAATATTGGGTAAGCCTAGTCAGGCACCACATGGTAAGTGAAATAACCGGTAAACATTTCATCCCAGCTTTCCAGTCCGAAAGTGACTTCCTTATTAGGATCTGGATTAGTCGGATTCGAGATAGAGTTGTCGAAGGCTCCAATCACATGAACCATACTGCCCGCGGGGATTAACTGTGGCTGATCCAGAATGTAATGCGGTTGCCAGCCATAATTGTAAGCGGGAACACTGAAAAAATCTTTAACCGTGCCGTCGGCTAGCTCAACCGCAAATTTCATTTTCTTGCCACGAGCATTCATGCGCGCGCGCACACCGGTGATCAGAACATCTTGTTCGAATACATGCTCGGCGTGCATGACATGATTGTATTCGTTGGCTGGCAGCACGAACCGGGTTGAAATGGCTTGCGTCAATTTTTCCTGCATGAAATCCCCGTCGCCAAAATACAGACCAAGTCGCGTTGTATCGACCGTGGCCAGGCCGTTGGTGACATAGTGGAATTGCATGGACAACTTGTAACCCTGCGGTATCAGCACACCGGTACCTTCGGCAAACTCTATCGCTTCTGGATTGCCTGGCGCGTAGCCCTCGACGAAGCGCCGGGTTACCGACTCCTGCTCCCGCTCCGGCCCCCAGAAATCTTCTTCCGGGGCGGTCACATAGGTCATCAAGTGATGCAATACCGATTGGTCTCCTGGCTGGTATTGAATGGCACGAACCCATTTGTCTTCGTCGAAAGGTAAATCCACAGCGACGTAGATGTAGTCCATGATGCCGGTTGGTGGTATTTCGTTTTCGGGACCGGTGACGATGTAGTCTGGTTCCCCCAATAACCATAGGCTCGAATCTTCAAATTCCAGTGTTTCCAACGGATCAGATTCACCACTGCCCCGCGGTGCACCGGCGCCTATCCAATGGACCAAGGTCTGTAGGTTTTGTTTGGAGAGATAACGCGCACTGTCAGAGTGACCTATGTAGGGATCAACCTGCGCCGGCGGCATGCGCTTATTCAGCAGCACTTCCCGGATCATGGGTGACCAGCCCAGCACCATGATATAGCTGTCCAGTGCGAACGGACCAACGCCTCCCTGGCGATGACACTCGGCGCAATTATCGATAATGATTGGCGCGATTTCGGTACTGTAGTCAGGCACGGTGTCGGCATGTTCATCCCTCACCGGGTAATCGATGGCACAACCGCTGCTGTCCAGTTTCACCGTATCATTCAGTGAATTGTTGAGTACGGCAGCAAGCGCATCATCAAGCGTTGACGCCACCGGGCCCTGATAATAAACTGACAGCCGCCGGGGGTTAAGCACCAGCACATCGCCGGCATGTTCGATGCTTAATATTTCTGAGACTAACTGGCCGTCATCCTCCAGCAGCGGCAAGCCTGGTTGCAGTTTGGTTAACTCGGGTCTGCCCAGATCCAATGAATCGATGAGCAGGAATTCGACGTCCTCTTCACTATATTTGGAACGGATGGTCTTATACTGGGCAAGCATGAAATCCATGGCGGCACAGTCATCGACATAGGACATGAGCACCACCGCCCTGCGATGTTGATAGCGACTCAATTGATGAAATTTACCGGTGCTGTCTAACAGGGCAAAATCGCCGATGCGATCGAGTGCTGCCTGTAAATTTGAAGCGCAAACAAAGAGCAGTACGCCGACAACCGCCAAATAAATTCTATTCATGTGCAACAAATTGAAATTCTTGTAACATTTTGTATAAAAACAAGCCCTCTAGCAACTATCTGCGAGGGCTGAAACCTAGACTCCAGAGAGAATGGCGTTTATCCTAGCGTCCTTACTTGAGAAAATTCAACTATAAATTAAAATATTCCACCCCTGACGCTAAATTAGACTCGTTCAGATGGTGGAGAAATTGAGCTATCGAACCTGATTTTGGAGAAAAGATCGATGCAACCAATCAATAAAGCTGTAACGGCGATAGCCCTCAGCCTGATGGCAGCTGTCAGCCTTCCTGCACAAGCACAAGCCGATCGGTATTTAACCCTGACGCCGCCCAGCGGACTCCCGATCATTCCGGTGATGGAAGGCTGGATCGGTAACGAAGATGGATCCAGAGGCATTTCATTTGGCTTCATCAATCGCAATGAAGAGGGTGCCGTCGATATTCCTCTGGGTGAGAACAATTACATTGAGCCCGCCCAATTTAATGGCATGCAACCCACCCACTTCCCTGCGGGCCGAGGTACCGGTGTCTTTATGCTAACCCTGCCGGCTGAATTGGCCGGGGAAGATGTCTGGTGGTATCTCAAGACCGGTGCCAGCGAGGTACTGAAAGTGCCCGGTCGCGCGGGTATTTCTGCCTATGAACTGGACTTTATTCTCCCTCGTCCCCAGGGAACCTTGCAGCCGCACGCGGGATTCGGCGAGAGTGGTGAGCGCAGCGTCGGACTATCGGCCCTGGTGGAAGATTTTCCGGGATCGGTAACCGCTGGGTCACCGGTCACCCTGATCGTGAATGCGCTGGATCCCTCGGTGCGAGATACCTCAGATCCTCGCTTCGAAGAACCCATAGCCATCGGACTACACTGGTTTAAACACCAGGGCCCCGGTGACGTTGAGTTCACCAGGCATGAATCGACTGAGGTGCAGGAGGCCCCGGAAATTCCTGACGGGATTCCAGCTAATTTCCGCCGGAGATTCAGGGCTCCCGGTCCCGAGGTGGTGAGTATTAAGGGTGGGGAAGGTGTTGGCCGCGTGATCGCTACCTTTTCAGAGCCTGGAGAGTATCTGATTCGGACCCTGGTGGAGAACTACAAAGCGCCTGACAGTTCCGCCGGCGATCAGTGTTGCTGGACCAACATCTATCAACGAGTGACGGTAAGCCCCTGATACCGGGCGGTTCCGGCCGATGCGGACAGCGGCGATGAGCTAAAACGCGATAAATCGTGAAATTTCCCCCAAATGTGCTGTATTTACTAAAGGGGTCGATTTTTTTCGCGGCTTGAAATGTTGCAATTTGTTGCATTCCTACCCCGAAAAACCGCGGAAACAGTGGACATTTAGCGAGCACACATTTACCATTTTTCAGATGTTGACTCACATTTTTGATGGTCAGGAGAAAAGCATGAATACAGTGCAAAGTTGGAGTAAGAAATTTGCCCTTTTAGGCGGTGCAGTGCTGGCGTTCAGCTGGCAGATAAGTGCACTCGCGATGGACGGTGAAATTACCTACAACAGCCATGTCGCAAAAATCATCAATGAAAATTGCGTGGTCTGTCACCGCGAAGGTGGCATTGGTCCCATGCAATTCAATACCTATGATCAAGTGCGTCCCTGGGCTCCGCTGATTCAATATCGAGTGGCCAAGCGCGAAATGCCTCCCTACGCTTACGATCATGGCATCGGTATTCAGGATTTGCAGGGTGACTGGCGTCTCGAGCAGGAAGAGATCGATACTATTGTCGCCTGGGTGAACCAGGGCGCTCCTCTTGGAGACGTCGACATAGTACCTCCACCGGCGGATCTTCGTGCGGCGGACGATTGGAATTTCACCGAACAATTCGGTGAGCCTGACCTGATTATCGCATCCACTCCCATCGACATCCCGGCCAGTGGTAACGATATCTGGCATAAGCATATGGTTGACAGCACGGTGACTGTAGATCGTTGCATCAAGGCAGTTCAGGTGAAGCCGCGCGGTCAGGCTAAGGCCGTGGTGCACCATGCCAATTCATCCATACGACTTCCTGGCGATGATGGTGACTTGGAGCGCTATGGCCAGTTGACCGAATATGCCATGGGTAAATGGGGCGAAATCACCCCGGAGGGCGTTTGCCGAACCCTGCCGGCGGGTGCTCAAATTTCCTGGGATATCCACATGTTCCCTGGTGGCATCGGCCCCGTTGCTCCGGGCACTATGATCAAGGACAACGTGGTAGAGATTGGACTTTGGTTCCACGATGAAGGCTATATTGAGAGAGAGA
>JADFOC010000181.1 GCA_022563075.1 Pseudomonadota bacterium | reverse complement strand
GTGGCAATGACGGCGCTGCCAGTGGGCATAGCCTTTCTCTTACTGGCCGTAGCGTTATGGCGAGCGAAGCCTCGCTTCAAGCGAATGCTGATCTAGAATTATTCGGCCATTCCTTTTCCACTTCTCTGTGCAAGCTCCGCATCTGATGATCTCAGCTCCCAAAGAATAGAGCGGGGTACTTTCAAGCATTTGATTTAACGCGCTGTAGTCGTAATAATCCAACAGAAGCTAATTAGCAGAACTCGACACTAACCACTTGTCAGTGATTAACACTGTGAGGGAATCAGCCAATGAATGAGAACAACAAGAAAGTATCTAGACGAACGTTCCTGAACTCCGCCGCCGCCAGCAGCGCCGGTATAGCCGCCCTAGCCGGACTGGGCTTCAGCCAGGACGCCAATGCCCATGTAGTCGAGATCAACGCGATGGCACCGACACCAGAACAAGCGCAGGCATTTATGGCACTCCCCCAGCGGCCGGTAGTAATGGTAAATCTACTAAAATTCAAACCCGACGGTGGCGCCGCTGAATACGCCAAATACAGCGCAGCGGTCATTCCCATAATCGAGAGCCTGGGGGGTAGACTGTTGTTCTCCAGCCAGACCGCGATGTGCTTATTGGGTAATGCCGATTGGGATGCGATTGCACTGGTGGAGTATCCAACTCCGGCGACTCTACTGCAGATGGCAAGTTCCCCAGAATACCAGGCGATTGTTGGGCCCCGCACGGCTGGCTTGGCAGGCCAGGTGAACTATGCGGTATGGCAGAACGCGTAGAGACTAGTTTCTGCTTAATCTAATTGTGGAGAATTGCTTAATAAACTCTTCTCCCCACTTTGTATATCGGTGGCGAGATATCGATGGTGCAGGCGATGTTAGCAAATATCAAAGCCGGTCGAACCGAGCTGGTATTCGATTTCATGGCACAAGGAAATTTAGCAAGCTCGATCCCAATGTCCAAACCAAAGTCTCAGTTGAGACTGGTAGTTTTATGCGCGATTGCGGCGCCAAACAGGATACATCGCTGCATCGAGCGGCCGCATTCGGCAGCGAGACAAGCATAGACATGTTACTGAAGGCCGGCGCATTAAGAGAGACCGAAGATATGCATGGCGATACACCGTTGAGTTGGGCGAGCTGGTATCTGCGACCAAGATCCATATTGAGAAAACTCTGTTATGGCCCGTATTCAGTTCATCTAACTGGCTCTTAGATTACGCGGGCAAAAACAACAGGCAGAAGAGTAGAATCATAGTATCTGTCTCTACCTACCTTACATTCACCTGGTAAGAGAAAAGAGTAGTTACTTGGCTGTGATTCGAAAAATAAGGGGTTGCTTCTGTAGTTGCTACAGGTTGTAACTTGCCTGTAATTATCGCAATAGACGGTGGTGTTTCGGCATGACAGACCGCACCAGTTTAAAAGATACCTTTCACTACGATTCGCCGGGAACATTGCTTCGGCCCGGCCCCATAGGCAGAATTGTCAGGCTGGCAATGGGCATGCCGTGTAGTTGGGTGGCGCTGGACCTGGCTATGCAATCAACCCTGGATGATCTGGGGAATCCTTCCTGGTGGATGTTAATTGGCATTGGCTTACTGCTGGTGCCTTACGTCGTTAACATCGGTTTTGGCGTTGCCACCGGGGCATGGCCACGCACTCTCTCGGTAATCATGCTCCTCGCTGGTATCGCCATTTCATTGTTTTGGACCGGCAACCTCTTGGATTTTCCCTTCTGGGTGAGTGCAACCCCGTGGATAATCTATGTGTTTGCACACCTCGGTATTTCCTTCTTACTCTCGGCGTTGCTGGCCACCCCGGGATGCGAAATGCGGGCTATTCCACATCTGTTGGGCATGCTAAGGGGCAAGGATGCCACCGAACATTACTGCCCCGGTTTTATCGATAATATCGATCGCTGGGAGCAGCAGCAAACTAGCCACGGCGATAAATTCATCAAACTGCAGGCAGATGATCCACGCTCACGTGACCTGCTTGACAGCGCCGGCCAATTGCTACTCTTCTATGGTCTGCCGTTTGCCATATTGCAGTTAGCGGGCAATCTGGGTAGCTTCGCGATCGCGACCAGGATTCCGGCGCTGGCTTTCTTCGCGGTTGCTCTGGTTTGCTGCATCAACATCCTGCGCAGTCGTCGCGTCCACTGCTATCTAATCGCGCCCCTGTTCCTGGTGATAAGCATTGGGCTGGCGCTCTACAGCTTCGACGTTTTCAGTTTTGGCGCCAATACCTGGTCGTTCATTGTGAATGGTGGCCTGATAGCCGGCGTTTGCCTGTCGTTTCATATGGAAAGCATTTGGGGGTCTTACTTCAAAAAGAATTGAGGACCGTACTGCTTTATCGGTGCAAGCGAAAATAGCCAGCGAGTGGTTTCAATGGCGCACCACATTTTCAGCACCGGTAAAGCAACAAACAAGATGATGCTGCATCCGCCACCGACAATGATGAGTGACCAGCAAGCGTTAGCAACTAGGCGCTACAATTACCTTCCTGAATGGGTGGACAGGGACAACTCCCATAGGAACAGAAGACGCAGCAGTCACCTGCCAAGGGCTTGAAGCGAACACCACAACTGGAACACTGATAGAAAAACAGGCAGAACTCCGTCGGCATGGTTTCTGCCTTTTTGAATCCACATTCAGGGCATGCAATGGTGGACTCGAGAACTAGTTTAGACATAGCTTTGTCTGCTTGGCGTTGGCCAGATGACTCATCAGTGAGGCTATGAGTAACCCGAATATACCCACATACATGAACAGCAATTGCCACACGACATAGAATCCGAACAGAATGAGCAAACCCGAGCTCAAACCAACCAGCAGTGGCAGCATCCGTCGATGATTACGGTAGCTGATGTAGCTGCCAAGCAAAGCCACCAGCACCAATGGCGGGAACACATAGTGCATCATGATTCCCTCCCAGGGAGCCAATACACCGAGGCCCAATGCACTGCCAGCACTGGCAAACAGCGGCCAGCACACCGGGCAAGCCATGGCGGTGAGTAGCGTCCCGCAGGAGCCAACTTTATCTATGACGGTAAATTTCATGCTCAACCTCTCTTAGCGAATATTGCAAAAATCACAGCATGTGTGTATTTAAGCCGGCAATTATGTATCCTGTAGTCACTACAGGATCAAGTAAATTGTTGCGACAGGTGACTCCATGAAATCACTATCAATCGGCAGCCTGGCAGAGAAAACCGGCGTCCATATCGAAACTATCCGCTATTACGAGCGTGAAGATATCCTGCCCAAGGCGACCCGCAGCGAGAGCGGGCGCAGACTCTACGACGAAGGCGATGTCAGACGATTAAACTTCATCCACAAGTGCCGAAGTCTGGGCTTCTCCCTGAAGGAAATAATCAGCCTGATGAGCCTGGTGGATACCGGCGACTATACCTGCAGGCAAGTACATGACCTGACCTTGGTGCACACCAAGGAAATCAGCGAGAAAATTAGCGATCTTAGAAAAATGGAACAGGTACTGATAGAAATGGCCGAACATTGCAGTCAGGGTAACGTCCCAGAATGTCCCATCATCGACAGTCTATTCGACTCGTGATATTTCGTACATATCGCTTTAAGCGGTAGCCACAGTCAAATTCACTGGCTTGATGAGTGGCGGATAACTGACGTGCAGAGATGCTACAATACTCATCAGAATTACACTCAGCGTTCAATAAGGCACTTTCTCAGAGCCATAGTGAGTTTGCGCCTAACAATCGAATCAAAACGGGACACCGCACAGTGTGCCGCGCCGCTTATCAAATGCGAGTTGTACAATAAACGTCATGATCTGTAACCAGCAAATACGGTTAGCAAAAACCAGTGACGCACTACTCATTGCAAAAATGTCTCGAGATCTAATCGAATCAGGACTAGGTTGGTCATGGACCCCGTCGCGTGTAAGCAGAGAGATCAAAGCAACGAATTCCAATGTAATCCTATCGCTCGAAGGCAACCAGGTGATTGGATTTGCCGTCATGAAATACCTGGACGATGAAGCCACTCTAAATCTATTTGGTGTCCATCCAAAGCACAGGCGCAAAGGCGTAGGCACACGAATGCTAAAATGGTTAGAGCAAACGGCGCTAATTAGCGGAAATGGTGTTGTCTATCTAGAGACACGATTGACTAACACAGAGGGAAGGAAATTCTATACATCGATGGGCTATAAAGTCATTCAACGCATCCCTGGTTATTATAAGGGGAAAGAAACCGCCCTGCGGATGGCACATGACTTGTGGTCTGATGTCGTTTCCACTTGATTACATACCAGCAATACTCTCAACGTCAGGCAGTGATTCCCTCCGTGAGTCAGACTCGCCACTATAGGGCTGGTGGGCTATAGCGGTCGTTATGTGCTGTCGTTATCATCACTAATTAAAAGAATCATTTTTGGGAATAAACCATGAAATCCCTGCATAAGAATAATCTCTATTGCTGGAGTCAGTTTGATGAGGATCGAAATATTGATTTTCATAGTTATCTTTGGGTTAGAGAGACAGGAAATATAGTTTTTGACCCTCTCCCACTGAGTGATCACGATAAAAAACATTTGGGCTCACTGGGTGAGTTGAGTCAAATTATTATTTCAAATTCCGATCATGTTCGTCACGCAGAAGAATTAGCGGCCGAAACCGGTGCGCAAATTTGGGGACCGGCAGCCGAGCAAGCGAGTTTCCCTATCCGCTGCTCAAGGTGGCTGGACGAATGCAAAGGTCTAATCGAAGGACTGGATGTCTATTGCCTGGCGGGTTCAAAAACAGACGGCGAGTTGGCGTTTGTGGTTGAAGAGGAGACCCTGATAACGGGCGATCTTATTCGAGCTCACAGCGGAGGTAAACTTTGCATGCTGCCCGAAGCCAAGCTGCAAGACTTGGATGAAGCGATAGCTTCCGTAAAGAAACTGGCTGATATTAAGGGAATTACAGCCATATTACCTGGTGATGGTTGGCCCATATTCAGGAATGGTGAGACGCTAATGTCTGAGCTAGTCGTCGCTTTGTGTGAATAGAACTACACACCTGACCAGAATATCTTGGCCGGCATTTTTTTTGACGTTTGGAAAAAGTAGCACCACCTAATAAGACGCAATAATACTAAATCTCTCCGTCCCTTTCTGGCCTAATACAACGGGAGTCTGGGTACGAATAAGATCACAGGATTCGCAATTTCATTCTGACTCGTGGATTTCCTCTATGCAACCTCATGACAGCCTTTCCATGAATCCAATATAAGCAAACGCGTGAATGGATTGGACTTAAACAACAAGTCTGTTTAGCTTTCACCATTTGCAAATAGCCAATACCTGATAAAACGATGCGAGACCTGGCTTTCAAAGAATGCTGAAGAAGGTGAAATGCCGAAAATATCTTGGAAATCTTCCTCTCTCACTACCTCTTCAGCATAGAACGAGGCAATAAGTGATAACCGTAAAGCCCGAAATGCAATTCGTACCTGGCTTCATTCATGGCTTACAACAATCTGGCCTGATAGGAGGAATACGCGTAGAGATTCCTCCAGACTTCAATGCGACCAAGCTTACGCTATTTGTCTCTCATCTAATCGATGCCGTAGAACCATCCACTGAATCAATCGAGGATGCAAGCTTGTGGGTTGTGCAAAATTATTTTCGGTGGTTTATTGCCCTTCAGCAACAGCACCGAATTATTGTGTCGGACCATTTTTATATCAGCCCTCCTAGAAAAACAGAAGGTCAGCATAGAGAGTATGATTTTGTATTGCCCTATTCTATTCCAGCGAAGGAAGCGATGGCTTGCCTGAATTTGTGGGCTACGCTTATTCGGCAAATAGTCTCAGGCATTTCATCAAATGACAGCAGCAACGAGTTGCAGAGCCTGGTAAAGATTGATTTTGATAAGATGATTGAAAGTTTAAGTCCCTATTGCGCGCCCAGCGTAAACCGATATTTCATCGCCGAGGCGGCGTTTAAGATGGATATACCAATACGACCGCTGCGCTCAGATATTTACTGCATAGGAACTGGCTGT
>JADFOC010000180.1 GCA_022563075.1 Pseudomonadota bacterium | reverse complement strand
TACTGTCCGCTGGCACTCTGTGCGGCGATGCCTTGTACGAATTCTGTTTCTCCTACCGGTGCCATGGCGGTGGTAGCACTGTGGCGATACATGGACATGCACTCGACGAACACGGTGGAGCGCACGTTGTGACCGCTGTCTGTGTCCAACAGCAACTCGTCTAACAGGTATCGACTCTGGGGGCGATCCCAAAGGTGATGATGGGGATCGCAGATGGGTAGCTCTGGTTCGAGAGCTGGTTCTTCGACTTGGTCGAGCCAGGATTGATTGACAGGCATATTGGTTTCCGATTGTTGGTTTAATCAGTGTTGTCCTAATTAATCAGTGTTGGGTTTAATCTTGTGGCATTCACTCGACCCAGGTGAATCAACTCAAATGATCAAACTCATTAAATAAAGAGTACGTTCGCTTTCTCGAATTTTATCTTTGCGCTCGATGTGGAAATACACAGAGAATGCCCGTTCGAATTGTGCTTCGTTATAATGTTCAAATATATCCTGGCGTGAAGCGAGCAATCTTTTCACCTGCGAATCTTCGCGCGGGATAAATTCGATTATTAGCGAGCTTGCTATCTCACCAAAGAATTTGGCAAGCACATTGAGTGGTACATTGTTGGCTATGGCGAGATGATGAATGAGTGCCAATGCCATAACCAGGTTGCCCCGGCATCTTTCCACAAATGACATTCTTTCGCTCAAACTCCAGCCCATCGCTGGGCTAGGATTGGTTAAATCCAATAGCAGGGGCAGGACCTTCGACTCCTTATTCTTTAAACCACAGAGATAGTTTTTCTCTACGGCAGCCACATCAATATCGTGCGCAATCACCGCATGTCCCAGGTCGGCAGCGACGCGGCTAAATTGACCCGTATTTGCACCCAGATCATGCACCAGGCCGGGTTCGGGAGCTATAGCTTGAAGATATTCAGCCACTAAGTCTTGCTTGTGCTGCATCGAGTGCAATTGATAATTCGTCCCCGCATAGTAATCTCCCCATTCGGTTGCGGGCAATTTCCAGTGTAGTCCTCGAACCGCCGATTGAATACTCTGGATCAATGCGCTATAGGCTGATTTTTTGATCTTGCCTGCTTTTTTTGGGACTCGATTCGGATCGCCGCTACCGGCGTACTTGGCTTGCGTCTTGGCGTGTAAATGAATGTGCGAAAGTATTGAGTATTTAGTATAGGTTCGGCGTGGTAACAGAGAGCTGGCCAAATCCAAAGGTATGCCGTCTATGTAAACGCGAAACAGTTGGTTTAATCTAGCATCGGTGTAACTCATCAACGCCAATGGTGCCAGGAAGTGCTGACAGAATTGCTTGTAGGCTAACCATGGTGATCCTTCCTGGTATTGTTCGAACGACAAGGTGTCTATGAGAATAGGCTTGCCGTCATGATATTGAATGTTGTAGGCACTGGCGTCTTTCAGCACCATGTCGAATCGCAGTGCAATCTGTTGAATCTTTAAGGTGGCTAACGCAGCGTCTTTTAATTGACTAAAGCACCATTCGTGTGGGTAAGAAATGTATTTTAGTGGTGTTGGTTGCAGGATTTTATAACTTGAATTACTGAGGGCTAGTTTAGGATCTACTTCCTGATGCGGTATCAGGAGGTTTAGTTTGGTCAATGTCGCATATAAACCCCTATTCATTAGTTTGTCGTAATTGCTGGCGTAACTTTTATTGACCTGCCGATATAATATTCCAGATTCTCTAAACAAGAATCCGCTGGGATCTCGAAAGGAAGAAGCTAGAATTTGACCGCTCGGCAATTTTTCGTCCTTAAAAAATAAACAGAAACCACTTGGGGTAGATTTTGGATATAGTAATGACGCACTACATCTCGTATACTTCGGGGGTGACGAATCCAAGGTGATATTGTAACAATCCAGGCTATTTTGCAAGGAAGGAAAACTGACGTGACTAGACGCAATTTATTACCGATCTGTGTGGTTATCAGTTGTATTGCCGGTTTCAATCACCCAGCCTATGCCTACCTGGATCCCAATATTGGCAGCATGCTAGTACAGGGGCTTATTGCAGGCATTGCAGTGATCAGCATAGCTATCAAGACATATTGGTACAGGCTGGTGGCCTTCTGTAAAGGTGAAAAGTACGAATCCGAAGAAGATCTACTCGCCGATCTGGATTTCGATTCTGAAGAGGATGCAGATTAGTTTGGAGAGTGGCGCTAGGTGGGATTGAGTCGTTCGAAATCCAACTCAAATTTTTCGTGTAAGGGATTAGCCTGATACAATTTCGCTTTTTTGTATTTGCGTTGAATAATGCGGTTGATTTCCTGTTTTTTCTTTTGCTCCATTTCGGCACCGAAATAAATCGCCATCACCTCGGAATGCTTAAATTGTAAATCCCTAAACCATTGGGCTTCTTCTTCCTCGGTATCGACTTCGTCAAAGGTTTTCAGCAAGCGCCATTCTTTTTCCTTGGCAAAGAGTTTCGACTTGCATAAAAACTTCTCGGCAAAACCTTCCTCTATCTGGAAATTTGCCTGATGCATGAGGATATCCAATTGTTCAGATAATGCGGTAATTTCTGGTTTATTGTCGGTATATTTCATCGCTTTTGGAGCTTCCAGGCTGGTATCGTCACCGCAGGCGAAGCGAATCGCCAGGCCGGTATGCTCGGCTGCATTCTTATCCCACAGGCTCACATTGTCGTGACCTTGACTGAGGCACAGGATGCGTACGCCGCGGCTATAACGTTGCCATCCACGAATTAGGCCCAATAGTTCTGGTTCCCGTTGCTGGACCATACTCATGAGTAGCTGGGTAAGTACTTCCTCTGCTTCTTCCTCGGAATCGAAACGATCCTCCAGGCGCCAACGCCGAATGGCTTTGATCAGCGGACTCATACCCTTTGGATCGTCACGTGAAAAAATGAGCCCCAGGGTATTCTTCACACAGGCGGTGAGGAGTAGTCTCGAATCAAAATTCAGCGTGGTGTGATGATCCAGTTCAAAAGGATCTTTAAATAGACAGGGGGCACTCCAACGCAGTGCACCGTCCGACAGTATGCATAAACCCGAGTCAGCATCAGTAAACTTGACCAGCGAAGTCGGCTGTCTGTAACTCACTTACTCTCCTTGTAAACCCGGCAATGCTTGGAACCAAGTAAAATCGCGACAGAGGCAAACCGGCCGTAACATCCAATGTCCTGCCAAAACGCGGTATTGTTTGAAAAAGTATGGTTCTAAATCGACGGTTTCGCCAGTCGCTAGAGCCAGTAATGGCACTTTAATGCGGTTTTTGTGAGATTTTTCTTGATTTACCGCAATTGGGTGGAAAACCGGGTTGAATTTGCTTTTCCATGAGGTGCTGTTACATTGCCATCATGCAGAGCAAATCGAGCAGTATTCATCTCTCCCGCGCGTTTCAATATCTCAAACCCTACAAGAAACAGATAAGCTGGGCCGCAATAGCACTGGTATTCACCGCGGGTCTCAGCCTTGGATTGGTACAATACGTGCGGATCATCGTGGATCAAGGGTTTGTGGCCAGTTCCACCGCGTCCCTCAACCAGGCCCTTATCGGGTTCCTGATCATTGCGATACTCCAGGCCCTTGGGACCTTCGCTCGTTTTTACTGGGTATCCTGGCTCGGTGAACGGGTTACCGCCGATATTCGTAAGGCCGTCTATTCACACATCATTGGCTTGCATCCAGGGTACTTCGAATCCAATCTCAGCGGCGAGATCCAATCGCGCATCACTACCGACACCACGCTGATTCAAACGGTCATTGGGTCGTCGGCGTCGATAGCGCTGCGAAATATACTCATTCTGATATTTGGCACCATGTTTCTATTCATTACCAATCCACGTTTAACGTCCGTGGTGATGATTTGCATCCCTCTGGTAGTCGGCCCGATCTTGTTTTTCGGTCGCCGTGTGCGGCGCTTGTCACGCAGTTCTCAAGATGAGATAGCCAATGTCGGTGCCTACGTTGGCGAAAGCATTTTGCAGATAAAGACAGTTCAGGCTTATAACCACCAGGAGTATGACCGAGCTCAGTTTGGCGCCCATGTTGAAGCCGCGTTGAAAGTCGCTTTAGCGCGCATCTGGACTCGCTCAATTCTCATCACCGTGGTGACGACGCTGGTGTTCTGCGCGGTGGCCCTCATGATTTGGGTCGGTGGTCAGGATGTGATTAACGGTGACATGTCGGCAGGTGAACTTACCGCCTTTGTGGTGTACGCGTTCATGGTCGCTATGGCCGTAGCCGCAATTAGCACGGTGATCAGTGAACTGCAACGCGCGGCGGGCGCGTTGGAACGACTGATGGAGTTACTCTATGCGGAAAATGAAATTACCGCACCAGCACATCCTAAAACATTTAATGGCAAACCAAAGGGTGCACTGGCCCTGAACGGACTTAGCTTCTCCTATCCTTCACGCCCGGAAATCCGGGCACTGGATCAGATTACTCTCAACATCGAGCCTGGTGAAAATGTCGCGCTAGTGGGTCCATCGGGTGCCGGCAAGTCGACGCTGTTTGACTTAATACTGCGTTTCTACGATCCCCAAGCTGGCGCTATCACCCTGGATGGCATCGATATTCGAGAGCTTGATCCAATGGAGTTACGTCGCCACATCGCCGTGGTATCCCAGCAACCGGCGATGTTCACCGGTAATGTATGGGACAACATTCGTTATGGGCGACCAGATGCCAGCGATGACGCGGTGCGACAGGCGGCGGAATCTGCCTATGCCAGTGATTTTATTAGCGAATTACCCGATACCTATGACAGCTATCTTGGAGAAGTCGGCGTTCGTTTGTCTGGGGGGCAGAAACAGCGACTCGCTATCGCCCGCGCCATACTCAAAGATCCGGAAATATTATTGTTGGATGAGGCCACCAGCGCTCTGGATGCGGAGAGTGAACGCCAGGTGCAGTTGGCGCTTGAGCAGCTGATGCAGAATCGAACCTCGTTGATTATTGCCCATCGCCTGGCGACGGTGATGAATGTGGATCGGATAGTGGTGCTGGATCGCGGTAGATTAATCGCGCAGGGATCGCATCGGGAATTGATGCAAGACTGCGCTCTGTATGCCAATCTGGCCAATTTGCAGTTCAGTGATCCGATGGCCGACTCGCTCGGTGACATCAAGCAGACACCGCCAGCGCGAGTGGCCAATAATTAGTAGCCGAGCGATGGTCTCTACGACGCTTAAGCCAGTTATAGATCCTACATTAGTTATATCATGTAGCTAACTGATAAATAAGAATATAGTACAATGGATCGGTTCAAAGATATCAGACCCTATCACGACGATGAGATCCGTCCGGTGTTGGATAAGTTGATTACCAACCCGGAATTTCTTACCAGTATTGCCAGTTTTTATGCCCCTAGAATGACACGCTTTTTTCCTGCTTGGACCCGTGCTATGGCTCGGCGCAAGCTGCAGGGCCAACTTCGGGGGGTGCACAATGTCGCCAGCATGCAGGACGTGGTGGCGGGTTACATGGACAAGATGATCGAAGACACGACGACAAACTTGACGCATTCCGGCATGCAGCACTTGACCTCGGGCAGGAGCTACTTATTTATCAGTAATCATCGAGATATTGTCATGGATCCGGCCTTCGTGAATTACATGTTGTACCACGCCGGCCATCAGACCCTGCAAATAGCGATTGGTGACAACCTGCTGAAAAAACCTTTCGTCAGCGACCTGATGCGGTTGAATAAAAGCTTTATTGTCAGACGTTCGCTCAAGGGTAGAGAATTACTGCAAGCCTTAGTTCTGCTATCCGAATATATTCACCACTGCATTGGAAATAGCCAGAATGTATGGATTGCACAACGTGAGGGCAGAGCCAAGGACGGCATCGATAAGACCGACTCGGCATTATTAAAGATGCTGGCAAGGGGCCAACGCAAAATGCCGTTAAACCAAAGTCTCAACCAACTTCATATTGTGCCAGTTGCCATTTCCTATGAATATGATGCTTGCGATGTGCTGAAGGCAAAGGAACTCTACCAGGTTGAAACTGCTGGTAGCTTTTGCAAAACTGATCA
>JADFOC010000179.1 GCA_022563075.1 Pseudomonadota bacterium | reverse complement strand
CAAAGCGACGCGTCTGATCACTGCGGCTATCATCCAGTTGGGGTACCGCACTGAGCAACAAGGCATGGAACAGCTTCGCTATCTCAACGTAGTCGAACGCACTACGCGGTCCATCGCACAAATGCCGAAACTCGAACCACACTACGTCATCGGCACAATAACGTGTTTGCAAATTCCTATCGAGTATATCAATCACCTCATTTTCTTTTATTTCCGACTTATCCGGAGCCAATGTATAAAAAAACTGCAACAGCAATTCATCTGTTTGCTCGGTAATGGGGCAATGGAAGAGAGTGGCCTGATCGAGACTGCGCAGTCGATAGTCAATACCAGTCTCAATCTCGAGCACCTGACAATTTTGATTAATCAGCTCAATCGCCGGTAAGAAACTCTCCCTCTGTAGGCCATTCTCATAGAGTCTGTGAGGCGAGATATTGGAAGTAGTAACTAAAACAACATCACGACGAAACAGCGCATCCAGCAGTCCGGCCAGAATCATTGCATCGGCTATGTCCGATACAAAAAACTCATCAAAACAAAGCACCAGGGTTTCTTCTGCAATTTGTTCTGCAACCAATTCCAGTGGATTCTTTTCGCCCTGCAACTCAATCAGGTTACGGTGAATTCTCTGCATGAATCGGTGAAAATGAGTTCTGAGTTTCTTCTCGAAAGGCAAGCAGTCATAGAACAAATCCATGAGATAAGTTTTACCCCTGCCCACACCCCCCCAAAGATAAATTCCCCTGGGTGTGCGAGCCTGTGCATCGACACCCATAAACCATTTTCTCAAGAAAGAACCAATAACATTTTTATTGCTGTGCCTTAAATTATGGTTGCTTGAGGTCAGCTCATCAAACAGCTTATGCAGCTGCATTACAATTCGCTGCTGCTCGTCATCGGCGGAAATCAGATTCTCATGCAAATCCTTCTGGTATCTCTGTTGCGGGTTCATCGTCTTTTGTTGGGAATGCTCAATTTGATTAAAAGCCAACGCATTTTAGGGTTCTTTGCAAAAGGAAACCACTTTAAACAACTCAGCCGCACGAATCAGGCATGGTTAAAAGTAAACTTATTACAATGAAACAGGTGTTTTAAGGTATACTTGCGCACTGCCTACCCTTGCGGTGAGTACTAGTTGAAGCAGAGAGGATTTAACTCTTATGATTTGGTTAACGGCAATTGGTTGCATGGCAGTCGGTGTTGTTGTTGGTGTAGTGTTCGCCAGTCGATTGAATACAAGTCCGTCACGTGTACAGGAATTGGAAAGCCAGATCCGCGATTTGAAAGATAATCACACGGACTACCGCGATAGTGTTAGCGACCACTTCAGTATGACTGCAGAATTGATACAGCACATGACCGAAAGCTATAAAGAGGTCTACCAGCACCTGGCTACCGGCGCCCAGGATCTCTGTTCTAGCGAGGTCGCTAACAAGCTGTTACCAGCCAGCTCCGATGCAGTGTTCGACCCTAACGACAACAACGTAGAATCGAACAATCTTATACCTCCGAAAGACTATGCTGCAAAACAAAATCCTGACCAAAAAGGCGCACTGTCTGAAGATTTCGGCTTGGACAAATTACAACTCGTCAGCGATAAAGATTTTCCAGCACAATCAAGCAAATAGCTAGCTGACGCAGCCTCGTTATTAGTCAATTTATTTTGTAGACGGCGATGCCTTTGGCTAAAGCGATATAACATATTATGTCAGAGCACAACCTAACTCACTTAAAACAACTTGAGGCGGAGAGCATACACATTTTCCGCGAAGTAGCTGCAGAATTTGACAAGCCAGTGATGCTCTATTCTATTGGCAAGGATTCTTCAGTGATGTTACACCTGGCACTAAAAGCATTTTACCCAGGCAAGCCTCCATTTCCTTTAATGCATATTGATACCACCTGGAAGTTTCGGGAAATGATCGAGTTTCGAGATCGAGAGATTGAAAAACTTGGACTCGACTTGATCGTGTATATTAATCAGGAAGGTGTAGACGCCGGCGTTGGTCCGTTCACTCACGGGAGTGAAAAGCATACCGACATCATGAAAACCCAGGCTCTGAGACAGGCGCTCGATAAATACAAATTTGACGCGGCATTTGGGGGGGCTCGCAGAGATGAGGAAAAATCCCGAGCCAAAGAAAGGGTGTTCTCGTTCAGAGACAAGAATCATAGCTGGGATCCCAAGAACCAACGTCCAGAACTATGGAATATCTACAACGGCAGGGTGAATAAAGGTGAGAGCATTCGAGTGTTCCCACTATCCAACTGGACCGAACTGGATATCTGGCAATACATCTATCTGAATGATATCGATATTGTTCCTCTGTATTATGCCAAGCCTAGACCCGTGGTAAACATGGATGGCGTTGATATTCTCGTCGATGACGATCGTATGCCGATTGCAAAAAATCAAAAGATTGAAATCAAGACAGTTCGATTTCGAACCCTGGGGTGTTATCCATTAACTGGTGCGGTTAGTTCCACAGCAACTACCTTGCCAGAAATTATTCAGGAGATGCTCTTGACCACTACATCTGAACGCCAGGGTCGATTGATAGATTCTGACAAAGGTGGTTCCATGGAAGAAAAGAAACGTAAGGGATATTTTTAAGCCAGCTTCCGTTGCCCGAGTCGTGCATCGAAGATAGATAATATTGAGAGTTAATGTTGAATGCCGCATCAATCTGAATTAATCAGCACGGACATCAATGCCTACCTCGCTCAGCACGAGCGCAAGCAGCTACTACGCTTGCTTACATGTGGCAGTGTAGATGATGGTAAGAGCACGCTTATTGGCAGGCTTTTGCATGATTCGAAATTGATCTACGAAGATCAACTGGCTGCGATTAAAGCAGATAGTGTCAAGTCAGGCACAACAGGCGGCAAATTAGATCTGGCTCTGTTGGTGGATGGATTACAGGCGGAGCGAGAACAAGGTATTACAATCGATGTTGCATACCGCTATTTTTCGACTTCCAAACGTAAATTTATCATCGCCGACACACCAGGGCATGAACAATATACACGCAATATGGCGACCGGCGCCTCAAATTGCGATTTGGCTATTATTCTTATCGATGCCAGGAATGGCGTCCAGATTCAAACCAAGCGACACAGTTTTATTGCCTTGCTCCTAGGTATCAAGCACATAATTGTTGCCGTTAACAAGATGGATCTTGTTGACTACAAACAAAGTGTCTTCGAGCAAATCAAAAAAGCATATTTAGAGTTTGCCGAGAAATTGACACCGGCGGATTTTCAATTCATCCCGCTTTCTGCTCTGAACGGAGACAATGTAGTCAATGTAAGCGATAACATGCCCTGGCATGCGGGCAGCCCACTTATGCAGATATTGGAAACAGTGGAGATAACCGCCGATCGAAATTATTCCGATTTCCGATTCCCGGTGCAATATGTTAATCGTCCAAATTTAAATTTCCGAGGATTCTGTGGGACCATAGCATCCGGCGTGATTCGCAAAGGTGATGAGATTACCGTATTACCTTCCGGGAAAACCAGCCGCATCAAGTCTATTGTTACTTTCGATGAAGAGTTAGAACTGGCCTATGGCGAAATGGCCATAACCCTGACTTTGGAAGACGAAATCGATGTCAGCCGCGGCGATATGCTATCGCATACGGATAACTTACCCGCCAGTCGAGACAATTTTGAAGCCACTATCGTATGGATGACCGACAGCCCTTTGTTACCCGGCAAATTGTACGATTTTAAGCTCGGCACTAAGACGGTAAGCGGCCAGATCAAAACCATTCGCAATCGAATTGATGTGAATACGCTCGCTGAGGTTCCGGCTCCAGGACTGGAACTCAATGAAATCGGCCTAGTGGAGGTGGTCCTCGATCAGACCGTGTGTTTCGATGGTTATAAGGAAAATCGAGCCACGGGTAGCTTCATCATTATCGATCGGCTCAGTAATGTAACAATTGGTGCTGGCATGATCAATTGTGAACAACAAAAACAAGTGACGGGAGTCGAACCCAGTAAACTACACGTCACTAAAGAAGAGCGGGCTGCGCGCTTCGGACAAAGGCCTGCGACCATCATGTTTATCGGTGTCTCTGGTTCCGGTAAGTCCACTCTCGCTCATGGCCTGGAGAGAAAGTTGTTTGATCGTGGACGTGTGAGCACGGTACTTGATGGAAAAACCATGCGCCTGGGCATCAGCAAAGACCTGCCCCATGATGCCGAAGGACGGGCTGAAAATTTGAGGCGTAGTGCCCATATTGCGCGCTTTTTGAATGATTCAGGCCTCATCTGCTGTGCTTCGTTTGTGGCGCCGAATCGAGACTCGCGCGAACATGCACTGAGTGTTATCGGCAAAGATAATTGCTTTATTATCTACCTGAATCCTCCGATGGAAGTGTGTATTCAACGGGATCCCAGCGGCTTGTACGCTGCAGCTGAAGGTTCAGATTCGACCGATATCCCAGGACTCTCCTTCCCCTATGATCCACCAGAGTTGACCCACCTGGAACTTGACACGGCGGCTTTATCGATCGAAGAGTGCCTGGATCGGGTCACCAAACTCATGCTGGCAGAAAAAATTATTTAGCGAAATTCTGAACATCGGTTGTGAGTTAAAGGCCAGGTAGAGGATGCATTCTCGCCCGTTAAAAAGCAATAGACCCGTATTAGATCGGCGTACTGCTCAGCTCAGTCTCTTCACGGTTCGTTGCAAGCTTGCACTGGATGATATTTTCTGTAACTTCCAGCACTTTTGATTTGCACGTTAATCGGGCAATAATCATTAAATTGCGCACATTTCAATACTTGGGTAAGTTCAATCTCATTCTAATTCAAGCCCACCCCATTGGAATCCACGGGTACAACGCGGTATATTGGTTTGAGGTTTTAATGAGCCTGGCGCTGTGGTACATAATCGGGTGTGAGCAATGAGCCGTTTTACGAAAATTCTTCAGTTCATGAGTTGGCCAGTAGTCTGTGGAATACTGGTAGCCATCGTTGTCCTCCAATATCAGCAACTGCAACAACTGATGCAACCGCTTGTGCCGAAAGAGACCGCAGAAGCATCCCGTCCAGTGACCACTTCTTTTGCGGACGCCATCAAACTGGCAGCCCCATCGGTGGTCAGCATCAATGCGATAAGTGTGAATGTAGAATCGATCGAGCGGGCCTCAGAAAACAGAGTAAACTTGTATCTCGGAGAAAGAGAAAGCCTTGGCTCTGGTGTAATCGTCAGCGAAAAAGGATTCATCCTCACTAACCTGCACGTAGTAGATACTTTGTTTGATGCATTCAATACCGAAGTAACTCTGAATGATGGTCGTAGAACACCCGCCACAGTAGTTGCCTGGGATAAGGTTAATGATTTGGCGATACTTCACATTAATATGGACGACCTGACTCCCATCCAAATAGGTAATGAACAAGATCTCGAAGTAGGCGACATCGTTTTTGCCATCGGCTATCCCAGAAATATCGGACAATCGGTATCTCAGGGTATTGTCAGCGCCCTGACCAACAATCCGGATGCCACTGTCGCTATCATTCAAACGGATGCGGCGATCAATCCTGGCAACTCAGGGGGCGCTCTAATCGATTCGCGGGGCAAATTGGTCGGTATTAATTCTTCAATTTTCTCGGAATCGGGCAATTTCGAAGGCATTGGCTTCGCGACTCCAGCGCAGCTGGCAATCTCAGAGATGCAAGATATGGTCGAACAAGCCATAGCCGCCAATTCCGGTTACCTTGGAGTCGTCACTGGCGAAGCCTTGAACCAACAATCCAGCCAATTATTGTTTAATGTCGATCACATCAGGGGTATGTTAGTTGGAGTCGTCGAAGCGGGGGGGGCCGCAGAGCGCGCTGGAATAAAGCCCGGCGACGTAATTACACGCGTGGAAGACACCGCCGTTATGGACGAACAAAACATCATGATGGAGATACGTACCAAGAAGCCTGGCGATACCATCGTGATACAGGTCTATCGAAATGGCCAGACCTTTAACCTATCCACGACCCTAGGCTTCGGACAGGCGATTATTATATTCGAGCCCTG
>JADFOC010000178.1 GCA_022563075.1 Pseudomonadota bacterium | reverse complement strand
TGCATCCTGCCCTCGACTTTACCGATGATAGCCACAAGTTACTTAGAGAAGTAACCCGCGTGTTGCGACCAGGTGGACAGATGCTAATTATTGGTTTTAACCCGTATAGCTTATGGGGGCTATGCAAACTGTTTAAGCGTAAAGTCAATATTCCTTGGCGCGGTCGATTTATTTCCAGAGGGCGTGTCACAGATTGGCTGCAGTTGTTAGACCTGCACATCGACACCGTCGAATTTGGCTTGCATTTCCTGCCATTTAAGTTTACCAGCTTGCTTAAACATGCGCAGCGCTGGGAGAAGATGGGGAGCAAGCTGAGGAGTCCCCTGGGTGGTGCCTATTGCATACTTTGTGTCAAGCAAGTTGTCCCTCTCACACCTTTCTTAACTCGTTGGCGGTCTTTGCGGGCCCGCGCAACGGTTATACCTGCCGCGGAAAATGTTCGCGCCAAGATCCACTGAGCCACGGTGAATAGTAAAACCAAAGAAAGAGAGTTCGGTGCCACAAGCCGTTGAAATGTACACAGATGGAGCCTGTCGAGGAAATCCAGGGAAGGGTGGCTGGGGTGTTTTGCTGCGCTATGGGGAAGTGGAAAAGACCTTACATGGTGGTGAGGCGATGACCACTAATAACCGAATGGAATTGACTGCCGTAATTAAGGGGCTGGAGGCGCTGACCAAATCCTGTAATGTGATTGTCACCACGGATTCAAAATATGTGTTATCGGGCATTACGCAGTGGATAATTAATTGGAAACAACGTCAGTGGAAGACTGCCAATAAAAAACCGGTGCTGAATGTAGAACTTTGGAAGCGACTTGACGAACTTGTGGCAAAGCACAAGGTGGAATGGAATTGGGTAAAAGGGCATAGTGGCCACAGCGAAAATGAAATGGCGGATCAACTCGCTAATCTTGGAATTGATGAGCTTGATCTGGGAGATTGAATTAGCCGATGCGTCAAATCGTACTTGATACAGAAACCACAGGATTAGATCCAGAACAGGGTCATCGCATCATTGAGATTGGTTGTGTCGAAATTGTCAATCGCCGACTCACTGGAAATCATTACCAGTGTTACCTGAATCCAGAGCGGGAAATCGACGAGGCAGCAATCGAAGTACATGGCCTAACTCGTGAATTTCTGACTGATAAACCGTATTTCCGGCAGATTGAATCCGAGTTTATTGACTTCGTTAAAGGCGCTGAGTTGATAATACACAATGCGCCTTTCGATATTGGATTTCTCGATAGTGAGTTAGCACAAACCGATTCCGCAGCCAGTCACATGGCGCAATATTGTTCGATCCTGGACACACTGCTGCAAGCCAGAGAAAAACATCCAGGCCAACGCAACAGTCTCGATGCGCTATGCAAGCGTTATGGGGTAGACAATACCCAGAGGCAATTGCATGGGGCGCTACTGGACGCCGAGATTCTCGCCGATGTCTATCTGCTGATGACCAGTGGGCAATCGAGTCTGTCTCTGCATGAAGAGCTAACCGAGGCCACGCGCGCTGCTCGGCGGGTCAGGAAACTTGACCCTAACCGGGTGCCGCTGCCGGTGATTCGGCCCACTGCGGAAGAACTAAAGGCGCACCGGCAGCGGTTAAAAGATATTGACACCGGCAGTGAGCAAGGTTGTCTGTGGCTTAGTCTCGAAGCGCCGCAATAATCCGGGGAGAAAATGGTCAATTTCTCGGCGCTGTAGACCCCCTAAATCTGACCGGTTTATCTTGAATAGGCTACACTAAAGCTATACCATCTAGCGCTTTTGGGCTATTCAATTTCACTAAAAACTCAACAAATACAGTGGGCTGAAGTCAACTCGACTGATGCCAATTGACTTTGTAGCGGATATTGACGCAGTAACAGATGCAAACCCCGATAAGGAAATGACAGTATGGAAGAGTTAGTTTGGAATAAGCAAATGTTGATATCCAGCCTTGTCCTGGTGTTCACATTTGTTGCCATTTTTACCGAAGGTATTCATCATATTCATCGCGTAAAATGCGGCATGGCCGGTGCGGCGACGATGATTGTGTTGGGTCAGATCTTCGGTTTCTACAATCCTGAACAAGCCGTTCATTCCATCGACTGGAATGTCGTCTTCCTATTGGGCGGCATGATGACCATCGTTGCCATCATGATCCCTACCGGAGGGTTTCAGCAACTCGCTTATTGGATTGCGGACTTCAGTAAAGGAAGGTTATTTCTGCTGATGGCGTTGATGGGAACGCTGGTCACCGTGCTCTCGCTGTTACTGGACAATGTCACCACGGTGGTGATCTTCGGTCCGCTGATTATCTTAATCTGCCAATCGCTGCGGGTCAGTGCCATCCCATTTTTACTCGCCGCCGCTTTGCTGTCCGACACCGGGGGCGTCGCCACCTTGGTTGGCGATCCGCCCAACCTGATGATCGGCTCTGCTGCTGGCATCGACTTCAACGCCTTCGTAATCCATATGGGCGGCATGGTTTTTGTTGCCTGGGTCATTATCCTGGTATTTCTCCGCTACCTGTTCAAAGAAGAACTGGCCGTGACACCCCATAAATTGGAACTCAGCGATCGAGAACCCCTGTCCGATCCGAAAACCTGGTACGGCGCACTGGCAGTACTGGGAATCATGGTGATAGGTTTCGTCATGCACGGTAGATTGGGTTGGGAACCCTGGTTTGTGACGGCGATCGGTTTAACGGCGCTGGTATTCATCGGTAAAGACATCGATATGGAAGAGGCCTTCGCCCATACGGAATTGGCATTGTTGATGTTCTTCATTTCGCTGTTCATCATTGTTGGCGGTGTAGAGCACAGCCAGTTTCTGCAGTTTCTAGGCGCCCTCATCGTACCTTATGTTGAAGCCGATCTGCTGAAGGCGACCCTGATGTTGATGTGGATTTCGGCGATAATGTCGGCGGCTATCGATAATATTCCATTCACGGCGGCGATGATCCCAATCATCCTCGGGATGGAGGCACAGGGCATCAATGTGACACCATTGTGGTGGGGCTTGGCGGCCGGAGTTGGGATGGGTGGCAATGGCACCCACCTGGGGTCTACCGCTAACGTTTTCATCGTCACTATCTCGGAAAAGATGGCGAAAGATGCCGGTGATCCAAGCCTGGCGATTACGCCGGGGCTGTGGTTCAGGAAGGGATTGCCAGTGATGCTTATCACGCTGACATCCTGCACCATTATCATGTATTTCTTCTTCGATTTCTTCGCGGAACCCTTAACCTAATCACCAACTCAGCGCGTTGCGTCACCTGGCGCAACGTCATTTCATTTGTTGTTGAGCGCAGTCACGGGGGTATTCCAAGCTGTTATCAGATTGCTCGAAACTGCATCGTTTTGAGCGACACCGCTGGGCATCGGTGTTCATCTAAGCTAAGTTAACGATCATGACGCCACGAAGTTATTTCCTCCAAATTGATCAGTTGCGCGACTCTGACCGTTTCGTTGTATTTTATCAACAACAGGTGCTGGTTCGTGCTAATGAATTTGTGTGGGATCGAGCGCAACTGGCCCCATTGTTGTCCGACGATGCAGAAATGTTACTCATCGATGACCGTGCCGGATCGGCCATGATTGCCGTGCAGGTAAAAGAAGACATCTCGGCTCGCCTAGAGGCCGAAAACTGCTCTCTAAGAAGCTTGTTGTTTACCGAGGGCGACTATGCCTTTACCGTCGCGGGTAAGGCTAGCCAAATCTTGGATTGGTATGACTCGCATCGATATTGCGGTACCTGCGGTTCTCACACCGAGCATCACCAATCGCAACGGGCAGTCTGTTGTCCGCAGTGCAAGCGGCAATATTTTCCGCGCATCAATCCCTGTGCCATCGTGCTGGTGGTGCGTGGTGAGCAACTTTTATTGGCGCGAAGCGCTCGATTCAAGACCGGATTTTATAGTTGCTTGGCAGGTTTTATCGAAGTTGGGGAAACCCCGGAAGAAACTGTGCGGCGTGAAGTAAAAGAAGAGGTGGGCTTGGACGTGGGGCATATTCGCTACATTAAGAGTCAGTCATGGCCCTTTCCATCACAATTAATGCTTGGATTCATCGCCGAATATGAGGCGGGCACAATAGTGCCCGAAGCTGAAGAAATCGAAGAAGCCAACTGGTACGATGTGGATAATTTACCCAATGTGCCGGCACCGGGTGTCAGCGTAGCCGGGGAACTAATACAGTACTTTGTCGAGCAGTTGCGCACGCGTCCACTTTGAAATGAAGTGGAATAATAGGTAAAATACTAATCACGGTTTGAAACAGGAGAAAGGCGCTTGGAATATTTAATCCAATATGGAATGT
This sequence comes from Pseudomonadota bacterium, assembly GCA_022563075.1. Lineage (GTDB taxonomy): Bacteria > Pseudomonadota > Gammaproteobacteria > Pseudomonadales > Pseudohongiellaceae > UBA9145. The sequence continues at coordinate 1,756 of JADFOC010000178.1, read as the reverse complement.
TTCTCGCAAAGGTTGCGACGGTTGTGGTTGCGATAATTATTGTGCTTGGAACTGTGGTAGCCCTCAGTAGCAGGCAGAAGAGGGGTGGCAAGAAGGGGTTTATTAAAGTTACGCAATTGAACGAACACATCGAAGAAATGCGGGACGTGTTACGGCATAGCGTGCTGGATAAAGACCAGCTCAAGCTGAAACATAAAGCAGAGAAGAAGCTGGCAAAAGTCGAACAAAAAGAGAAAAAAGAAAAGCTAAAAAAAGAAAAAGCGGGAGGCGATCAAGAAGACAAAGAATCAGATCGCAAGAAACGAGTCTACGTGCTCAATTTCATGGGTGATATGGCAGCAGAAGCGGTCGCTTCGCTGCGGGAAGAAATAACCGCCATCTTGTCGCTGGCTGAGGTAAGGGATGAAGTGCTGTTGCGATTGGAAAGCCCTGGAGGCATGGTGCATGCCTATGGTCTGGCGTCTTCTCAGTTGCAGCGAATCAAGAATGAAAACATACCACTCACTATCTGTGTCGATAAAGTCGCGGCAAGCGGCGGCTATATGATGGCTTGTTTGGCAGATAGGTTAGTCGCGGCACCTTTTTCAATCATCGGTTCTATCGGTGTATTAGTACAAATTCCAAATTTTCACCGAGTGCTTAAGAAAAATGAAGTGGACTATGAAATTATCAGCGCGGGTGAATACAAGCGCACACTATCAACATTTGGCGAAATCACGCAGAAAAGCAGAGATAAGGTGCAGAAAGATGTTGAAACTATTCACGACATCTTCAAGCAATGGGTAAAAGACCATAGACCAAGTGTTGATATCGACAAGATTTCAACCGGTGAAACCTGGGTAGGAATACAGGCTATCGAGCGTAACATGGTCGATGAGATTAAGACCAGTGACGAATGCATTATTGAAGCCTGTGAGTCGGCAGATGTGTTTGAAGTGGAGTTTGAGATTCCAAAGAGCCTACAGGACAAATTAGGGTCTGTATTTCAGGGCGTTGTCGAAAAGCTCTTTTCCAATATTTTCGAAAAATCAACGACCAATAAATATCAATAAGCACGGTGGTGTCAAGTTTTGAAAAACACTAAAAAATATAAGGCGTTACGAGTCGATGAGATAGCCGAAAAAGAGTTTCGAACGCAGATCGTCGAGTGCGACGTCGCCGATTTGCCCGCAGGAGAAGTACTTATCGAGGTTCTCTTTTCCTCTCTGAATTACAAAGATGCCCTTTCGGCCAGCGGTAATAAGGCGGTGACTCGCGAATATCCTCATACGCCCGGCATCGATGCGGCCGGTAAAGTGGTTTCTTCCACTAGCGATCGCTTCAATGAAGGGGATGAGGTCATTGTCATTGGATACGATTTGGGTATGAATACTGCCGGAGGATTTGGCCAGTTTGTTCGTGTGCCTGCAGATTGGATGGTTAGATGCCCAGCCGGGCTAAGCCTGCGCGAAAGTATGATACTGGGTACTGCCGGCTTTACCGCCGCCCTGTGTGTGGAAAAACTGATTGTCAATGGCGTGTCTCCCGCTAGTGGCAGCGTGTTGGTTACCGGCGCCACCGGTGGAGTCGGCATTACCGCCGTTGCACTACTGAGTAAACTTGGCTACGAGGTTGTCGCCAGCACCGGTAAAGAATCTGCTCATGAACTCCTGCGCCAACTCGGGGCCAAAGAAATAATCGACAGGGCGAGTTTGAGTGAAGTCAGTGCCAGACCTTTATTGAAAGAACAATGGGCGGGTGCCGTTGATGTGGTTGG
>JADFOC010000177.1 GCA_022563075.1 Pseudomonadota bacterium | reverse complement strand
CATTCGGACTTATCACCGCTACATAGGTAGCATGAACCACTATTATCTCTATTATCAATTCGGCTACTTGATAGAGTGCTTCCGACAACAAACTTTGTTTCATAGTATTACCTTATCACTTTCCTAATTCCTAATGTCTACAACCGGTTCTGGCGATATCGCCGTGTCACACTCCCTCTGATCCGGTGGGTGGTTGCCACCAGACCAAACTAACCGGGCACAATGGGAGCCGCATCGAACCAAGCGAGATTTTGGCTTATTCCTCCAGGTAGCGTGCAACGCGAAATCCCAGATCATCTCTTGGCTCCTCGCCGAAGTCTCGAAAGGACAATCGCAATTCGGTAATAGAACCGTGCGCCCAACTCGATCCTCGGATAGTGTGAAACTGGCCGGCTAGTGGCCCAAGCGGATCTACTTCAACTCCTCCGATCGAACCCAGAGCCCCGTAATAATCATGCACCCACTCAGAGACATTGCCCGCCATGTCGTGAATTGCATATTGATTGGGATTGAACGTGGCCACCGGTGCCGTCCCTAAATAACCATCATCATAATTAAACATGATTTCACCGAGATAGGATTGCGCCGTGATGTCGGCAAAGTTTCCAGCATCATCCGGCGGGGGGAGCTGATTTCCCCATGGATATTTTAATTGAGTACCGCTGCCATCGGTGCGAGCGACCCACGCCCACTCCGCTTCAGAGGGTAGCCGATAGCCCGATGATTCCGGGATAAATCCAACCACGTCGCCATCGAGAATATCGTAGAAAAGAGGCAACGACTCTTGATCACTGAGCCAATTGCAATACAGTGCGGCCTGATTCCAGGTTATTTGCACGGCCGGCTGGGCTTCGTCATCCAGGCTTCGACCCTGCAGCGTGCCAGATGAATGATCATCGTCGAAGCGGCGAAATTCAGCATTGGTTACTTCCCTGAAACCCAAATAGAATGGCCGGTTAAGTTGAATATCCCGCAGGTTTTCGTTGGGTCTCCTGCCCGCTTCCCGGCGTGAGGCACCCATAGTGAACGCACCCGGATAAAACAACTTGAGTGTTTGACCGGCCACGGTGGTAATAATCTGCCTTATCTGCTCCTGTTTTGCCTGTTCCAGCGACTTGAGCGTGACCCTGATTACCTGGTCGAGCCCAGGTCGAGAGGTGAACTCGCTGGTATAGGGAATGTATCCCGGTTTGCGGATTTCTATCCGCTGGCTGGCGGCCATCAATTCTATGGTTTGATTTGCCAAGCCTTTGAACTCACCGTTTACATACAGTTCGGCATCTCGAGGTTCAGTGATAACACTGACACTGGCCATTATTGGCTCCAACTCCACGGTGAGTTCGCGTTCCTGATTCGGTTGGGTACGCACCGAAGTCTTGTTGGAGTGGTAACCGTTCTTGAAAAACGTCAATTCATGATTTTGATTTGGAGTCAGCGCGACTTCCAAAGGAGTGAGACCTTTATATTCCCCGTCAATGGTGACGCTGGCAGCACTGGGATTGGTACGTATAAACACCAAGCCATCCGCAGGCTCCAGTTCTACCAGAGGCACGGCAAAATCTTCGCCAGCGATAACATCAAAGTCTTCCTGCCATGCCTTGTGGCCGGCGAGTTTGAGTACAAAGTCACGCCGACCTTGCAGGATCTCTGCATTGAATGGTGTGGCACCCACTACTTCACCATCGACCAATACATCCGCGCCGCTGGGTGATGTGGTCAGGCTCACAATGGCCCAGGCCGGTTCGAGTGATGCCTGGTAACGCTGCTCGACTGATCGACCCTCGATCGTTATCGGTTCTCCATAATCCAGATAGCGTTCTTTGGAAATGGTTAACTGGTGCTCACCAGCCTCGACGGGTATATCGATTAATGGACTCTGCCCCAAGTCTACCCCGTCAATTTGAATCCTGGCATCGGTCACATTCAGCGTCGTAATGGAGACGACTCCTGGCAGCTTGCGCATTATAAAAGGATGCGTTTGCGCTGAGTCCAAATTGACTAAAAGTTGAGTTACCGTATCGTGATAACCTTCATTGGTCAGCGAAAGCTGGTACGAACCCGAACGAATGAGGTAGCGTTGTCCCAATTTAATCGCGAGGCCACCTTCGATACGAATATCCGCGGTGATTGGATCGACTTCCACAAACACTGATTTGGCGGTCAACACAAAGAAGGCTGCGCTGCCTGATACTGCCAGGAATACGGCAATAACAGCATGCATCCACTTGAAGCTGTAGGTGACTCTAGTGTCTTTATTCTCGTAGGGCGTAAAGTCTATTGGAGTTATAGGGTCAGTTGGCCCATTTAAAGCATTGTCTTCGTCAACGGCGTTCATTTCACTATCGCCTGTTGGTCGCTACTATGCGCTCTTCACATTTTACCAGGACCGAGTTCGGCGTCTGGCCGAATCCTACGGTAAATTCAGCGCGCACTTCACGGTAACCGATGCGCTTGCCAACGGCCACATAATGTCCGGGCTTAAGAGAAACGGAGGTTTGCTTAAAAGTACCCAAGTTGCCGATTCGAAGCAGGGTGACATCGGTAAGCGCATCCGATATAAGTTGGACATCTATTGGAACCTGGGAGTTTTCAAGGAAGATTTGTAACTCATCCAGTTGCCCTGATAGCCGCGGTCCCACTTCTTCGATAGCACGCCCGGTGTAGTAGACATCCAGTGTTTGCTGTCACACCGCATCTTCTGAGAATCGTTCGGGATTGTCTATAGCGTCGATCAGGAGACTGTCCAATCGCGCTCGTTTTTCCGCATAATCCCGGCCATCAATGGCAAACAGTAGATTGACGTCGATAGCAAGCACCCGATCGTAGTCGCCAACTGCAGACTGCCATTGCTCTTCTCCTTCGGACGCAACGATTAGTTCACGTAATCGATTAATTTCTGCGCTGGCTATTTCATTTTCAGTTTGGGTTATCGCCGCTAGCGCTTGTTCTTGTTTTACGCCCAATGCGGCAGCGCGTTGAAATGTGGCAATCGCCTGTTCCGGATCTCCACCCTCGAGTAACGTGTATCCGCTGGACATTATCCGAGAGAATTCATTTCCAATAATTAGCGCAGATACTTCACGAATCTTTTCTCTGGCGAATTGGTTGTAGCTATCCAGATTTAAAACTTGCCGATAGAGATCGCGCGCCTGATCCAACTCACCGTCTTCGAACAATTCATTGGCATCGGCGATAAAGGCACCGACCTCATCCAGCGATTGGGCACGCTGTAACCCTATCTGCGCTATTTCATTATCTGCTTCAAACAAGAGAGCGAGGGCAAACTTGTCCCGCGCAACAATCGCGTCGGATTCTTCCAGTGCCTGCTGGGCATCAATCAGGGTCTGGGAGAGCACCGTGGCTACGGAATCAAATAGCTGATCCAGCCCGGCGCGCCCCAGTGCATAAGAATCTCGCGCCAATGCAAAGGCCTGCGTTCGATAATATTCATCACCAATACTGGCTTGTTCAAGCGCTTCTGCATAAGCCACCTCAGCCCATTTTTGAACATCCAAGGCATCCAACTCACTCTGCCTGCCTAATAACTCAGCCAGTACATCTTGTGCTTCTTTGCGGAGTAAGGATTGTTGCGCTTCTGCAAATGGAGAAATTGCGGTAACTGGATTAACCAAAGCTTGATTGGACAAAATTTCTGCGACATCTACGCGCCGTTCTAGGGGTAGTTCATATTCAGAAACGACTGTGGGGAGTACAAAAATGACGAGCAGTGCGACCAGCACTAAGCCAGACAATCCCATCCAAACCCAGATCTTGGGCTTATTTGAGCTTACTTGAGCCGTCTGATTTGAAAATAGAGGACTTTCACTGAGATTAAAATCAACGGGCTCTATCTTGTCGCTGTCTTGCTCTGACATATTGCTTTCTACGGGTAGGGGAGCACCAAAAAAAGATGAAGTGATTACAACTCGCCTATTTCCTCCGCATAGAGATCTGCCAATATTTCCCGCCACTGGCCATATTGCTCTTCGACGGAACCGGTGAGAGTAATAGTGCGGTCTTCGAGATTGATTACTCTAGGGGCGACTTCGTTCTCCAGGGATTGGCCCAGCTCTTCCAGAGCTTCCATGTGGATCTTCGCTTCTGCTCGCTTATCGAAACCACTCTTGATCAGATAAGCGCCAGCGCCGACACCTACGGCACCCCCCGTCTGAGTGGCATAGTTACTGCTGCCGGAGGCGGCCGCCAGCCCGCCTACAATTACGGCGGCCCCGGCGATGAATCGCCGCCGGGCGGATGCACTCAACTCTCGCAAGGTGATGGTTTCCTGATAACTTTGCTCACGCCAGGAATCATAGGGTAATCGCATCTGTCTGACATAAGTCGCGTAGTAGTCCTGTACCGTATCGATAAACATGAAGTCTCGTTCCCTGATATCGCGTACTCTTTGCAGTAATGGATCCGTTTCTGCCGGTAGCGAGGCTATTTGATAGTTGCCGCGCCGATTCTTGATCAGGTAGTTATCGAATGCCTCGGGTGAAAATCGTTGGGCGAAAAGCAATTCGGAGATGAGGCGGATCTCTCCAATCTCCTGGTCAGATATATTCCGTTTACGGTAGGCGAGCAGGTCGTTGGCGATGGTGTTGTAAATAACCTGAAACGGATCGTTTTGCTGGCGCTGCGAGGGGTCATAGCTGAACTGGCTGATTACTTCACGATAAACTTTTGTATACCACTCTCTGCCGGTGATATCAGTAACGGCGATTCGGATACTCATGGCCTCGCCATTGGACTGCAAGATAGTGCCATTAATGAAGAGATCCATTGGGCTGGCATTGTTGGGCATTAACCTGACTATTCCCCAATTGCCGGAACGCTGTAAAGTCTCTGCCAATAAAAATGGGGCATAACGAGATTCCGCTATGCGAATTTCATGATTGGTGGTTTCTTCTTCACTCCGCATTATCTCATCGATACCCGGATCGAATACCGCGATTCCTACATCCAGCAGCAGCGCCTCGGGTACATTCTGGCTGTCTGTGATTATCGGTGTATAGGAGGTCGTCTTCACCGTATGCGTCGCGCATGCGCTGACAAAACAAACCACTAAGAGCGACCCAACTAGATTCTTCAATTCGATTTTCATTGCTGCTCACCTAAGCCTGTATAACTTCTGTATTCATCCCAGAGTGCTTCCCGCAGTACTGGATCTGGTTCATTCATGGCCGCCTCTCGCAACTGTCTTGCCACCACATCATCATCACGACCGCTGGGGATATCCTCCGGTGGTGGAAATGTCTCAGTTCGCTGGGATGGACTGGAAACAGAGGGCTGGCCAGCCACAGGCACCCCGGATGGTGCGCCGGCTTCTGGAAGCGTTTGGGGTTGCCCTGCATCACCACCACCGCCACCTGCCCCACCAATGGCGACACTGCCTGCCGCATTGCTCTCGGCCTGAGCCCGTTCGCGCTCACTCAAGATGAAGCCATCGAAGGTTTCATACCCACGGCGCAGCCTTTCATCCAGCACCGCGGCGCGTTCTGCTTGGGTTAGTGTGCCCGTTGTTTGATTACTGCTATTTCCACTTAGTACGCCGCTGGGCAGCGTATCAAGACTGTAATCCCCACCAGGGCGGCTTAATGTGCCTCCAGAGGCACCTTGGTCCCCACTGTTAGCGTCACCCAAGTCGCCAGTGGAGGTATCCCTACCGCCATTGCCATCCGCTTGCCCTTCAGGATAGCGGGACTGAGTGCCAGCATCCTGTCCGGGGCTGGTGCCATCTCTATTTGCGGCTGAACTACCCGATTGCTCACCGGCTGCGGTCTCTGATTGAGCAGAGTCGCCCTGGCTATCGCCGCTGGAGTCAGCGCTACTTTCGCTCTGACTTCCTGTGGCGACAGAAGGTGCACCGCCCTCACCACGCTGGCTGCTAGACGACACCGAGGGGAAAGGACTTGAAGCACCGCTGTTCTGTGAACTCGGCGACGGAATGCTTGGCGAGGAACTGGATGGCGATTGACTGGAACTCTGGCTCTGACTGGGACTCTGACTGGAACTCTGACTCTGGCTCTGGCTGGAACTCTGGCTCTGGCTCTGCCTGGAACTCTGACTCTGGCGCTG
>JADFOC010000176.1 GCA_022563075.1 Pseudomonadota bacterium | reverse complement strand
ATGAACTCACCGTTGCTGCAAAAACCGGTGGTGGCAATGCGGACGACAATCCACGCTTGCGGGCGGTGATAGATAAAGCCCTGGGTGCGAACATGACTCGAGACACAATCGAGCGGGCCATAGCACGAGGGGCGGGTACGGCGGCAAGTGATAGTTTGGAAGAACTGGTGTATGAGGGCTACGGTCCAGGTGGGGTGGCTATCTTGCTGGAGACGCTGACTGATAACAAAAACCGGACGGTGGCCGAAGTGAGGCATGGCTTCAGTAAATTTGGCGGCAGTCTTGGCACCAGCGGTTCGGTGGCTTATTTGTTCGAGAAGACCGGTGTGGTGAGTTTTCCACCGGGCACTGACGAAGAACAGATAATGGAGATAGCATTGGAAGCCGGGGCCGAAGATATTGTGAGCAACGAAGACGGCAGCATCGATGTGATGACAACACTGGCTTCCTTCACGGCGGTGCAGGACGGTTTGAAGGCAGCCGGACTGGATGCACTCAACGCCGAAATGACCATGTTGGCTGCAATCGGTGTAGATCTCGATCTCGATGCCGCGGAGAAATTGTTAAAATTGGTAAATCATTTGGAAGATCTGGATGACGTCCAAAATGTCTATTCCAATGCCAGCATCTCCAATGAAATTGCGCAGCAACTCTGAGTCGCTGCCGGCCAGCACGGCTATGGGCGAGGAGAACTGATGACCATTATCCTGGGCATTGATCCTGGTTCCAGAGTAACCGGTTATGGTCTGATTAACTCCGTTGGTAGTAAATTGGAATACATTGCCTGTGGCTGCATTCGCACCAAAGGCAGCGCGTTACCCGATCGACTAAAGATCATCTTCGCGGGAATATGCGAGGTCATTGAGCAATTCACACCGCAGCAGGCCGCCGTCGAAGACGTGTTTATGGGTCGCAATGCAGCCTCTGCCTTAAAACTGGGACAGGCCCGGGGCAGTGCGATGGTGGCATGTCTGTCGCATGATCTTTCGGTCGCAGAATATTCCCCACGCAAGGTGAAACAGGCGGTGGTGGGCTCCGGTTCCGCCGATAAAATTCAAGTGCAACACATGGTTAAAGCGCTATTGTCGATAAGTGATAACATAGCCGAAGACGCGGCGGATGCGTTGGCGGTGGCCATCTGTCATGCCAACACGCAGGCGAGTCTGATTCGAATGGCTGGTGCTAAATCCTTTAGCAGGAAAAGGTTGCGACGTTAGCAGAGCAAAAGGGTAAAGTTTTGATTGGGCAAATACGCGGCATCTTAGTCGATAAAAATCCACCGGAGGTTCAGGTGGAAGTCAATGGCATTACCTATGAAATTCAAGTGCCGATGAGCACACTTTACCAACTTCCCGATATCGGTAAGGAATTGGTTCTGCACACGCATTTTGTCGTGCGCGAAGATGCGCAACTGCTCTTTGGTTTCTTCGAGGTCAAGGACAAGACGATGTTTAGGTCGCTAATAAAGGTCAACGGTGTCGGGCCAAAATTGGCGCTGGCGATACTGTCTGGGATGGAGGCTGATGAATTTGTAAGGGCCGTACGTAACGGCGATGTCAACGCCATGGTTAAATTGCCGGGTGTAGGTAAGAAAACCGCCGAGAGACTCATCATCGAGATGCGTGACCGTCTCAGTGAATGGGATGCCTCTACCTCGATGGCTACTCAACCCAGGGCATCAGCGGCTGCCTCCTCCATGACCAAGGATGCCGAGACGGCGTTGGTGAGTCTCGGTTATAAGCCGCAATATGCCGCCAGGGCTATCGCCATGGTGATGACAGACAATGCTGAGATAGCCGATAGTGAAAGCTTGATTCGACTTGCCTTGAAGAGCATGGTCTGATGACGGAAGAAGAAAGAATCATTTCTCCCGAGGGGGACTCGGTCGAGGATTCCCAGGACCTGGCCATTCGGCCAATCTATCTCAAAGATTACATTGGGCAGCAAGAAGTGAAGGGCCAGATGGATATTTTCATCACCGCCGCCCGCAACCGGCATGAACCGCTCGATCATACCCTGGTGTTCGGTCCGCCTGGCCTGGGCAAGACGACACTGGCCTATATCATTGCCAACGAATTGGGCGTGGCGATTAAGACCACCACGGGTCCGGTATTAGAAAAAGCCGGCGACCTCGCCGCCATGTTAACTAACCTGGAAGAGGGCGATGTGCTGTTTATTGATGAGATTCATCGTCTGAATCCGGCGATCGAAGAAATTTTGTACCCGGCCATGGAAGACTACCAATTGGATTTAATGATTGGTGAAGGACCCGCGGCCAGGTCGATAAAGTTGGACCTGCCGCCCTTTACCCTGGTTGGGGCAACTACCCGTGCCGGCTTACTCACTTCGCCGCTGCGAGATCGATTTGGCATTATTCAACGACTCGAATTCTATTCGGTGGAAGAATTGACCCAAATCGTTAGCCGGACGGCAAAAATAATCGGCACCGCGACCGATGCTTCCGGGGCCGCTGAAATAGCGAAACGCTCCAGAGGCACTCCGCGCATAGCCAATCGATTATTGCGTCGGGTGCGTGATTACTCGGAAGTTAAACTCGATGGCAAGATCAATGCGGATTCCGCCAGTCTGGCATTGGACATGTTAAGCATCGACAAGAATGGATTCGATCACATGGATCGACGCCTGCTGATGACGATGATCGAAAAATTTGACGGTGGTCCTGTTGGGATAGACAGTCTCGCCGCGGCGATTGCCGAAGAGCGGGACACGATCGAAGATGTGCTCGAGCCCTACTTAATCCAACAAGGGTTTATCATGCGTACACCCAGGGGGCGAGTAGTCACAAAATATGCCTATCGTCATTTCGGGATCAAACCCTCTGCGCAGATTGATGACATGTTCAATAAAGCCGACAGCTGATACCTTCACTGACGCGCAGTTGCCAATTCGCATCGATGGACCTGGGCGACGCATGTCCGGCCATCGAAGCTGCCTTGCCATATTTAAGTCATATTTGAACAGCCGTATGTCTCTTTTTATCCGCGGAGAGTTAGATTTGTCGAGTAAAAGGAGTCTCTACTCCTGCATGCAGTTCTGGTCCGAGGCAGCTTTAATGCATTTTCATAAAACTATTTCACCAGATGGCCGAATATTCCCTTTGAACTCGTGGATTTCTTACGGAAAATCATTGTCATACTCTATAATTTGCTTCCCCTACGCTAGTGACCTCGGAGACTAAAACGTGAATGATGGCATTAATCCACTGCAGTTAGTTCTGGATGCCAGCCCCGCCGTGCTGTTTGTCTATCTGATACTGATGCTGTCATCCGTGGTTTCCTGGGTAATGATTGTGCAGCGATGGCTGGTGCTTTCCTCTGCCAACCGGGGCGTAGAGAGTTTCGAGCAGCGATTCTGGTCGGGCATGGATCTGAGCCAACTGTATAAAGAAGGCAGCCAGATGCAAAAAGAAAATATGCAAGTGGTGGGCATGGAAAATCTCTTTAGAGCAGGATTTCGGGAGTTTATGCGTCTGCGGCAGCAAGGTTCCGTGGACAAGGAAGCGATTATGGAGGGTGCCCAACGGGCGATGCGCGTTGCCTATGCAAGAGAGGAGGCGAAACTGGATAAGCATCTATCCTTTCTGGCGACGGTTGGCTCGGTGGCGCCTTATGTAGGCTTGTTCGGCACCGTGATCGGTATCATGAATTCCTTTCTGGGTTTGGCCAATCAGGCGCAAGCCACGCTGCAAGTGGTAGCACCAGGTATTGCCGAGGCACTTCTGGCCACGGCGATGGGACTGTTCGCAGCGATTCCTGCGGTGGTTGCTTACAACCGATACTCGTCCACCGTAGATAGCATTACTGGCAGTTACATCACTTTCAGCGATGAGTTTTCCAGCATTCTGCATCGACAGATTCACACCGGCTAAGCGTCGTATGCACAGGTATTAATCCATGGAAATGATCGTTCGTAAGAAAAAGCGCAAACCAATGAGTGAAATCAATGTGGTACCGTACATCGATGTGATGCTGGTTCTGCTCATCGTGTTCATGGTGACTGCGCCATTACTGAATCAGGGAATCGACGTCGATCTGCCGCGGGCCAATAACCAGCCGCTGAGTATCGATGAAACCTTGGAAACTTTGATCGTATCTATTACGTCCAATGGAGAGTACTACCTGAGTGTAGGCGCCACCGGCGATCAGCGGCAATCCATTGCACTGGAGACACTTGCTGCCCAAGTCGGTCGAATCATGAATGCCAATCCGACTATTCAAGTGTTGGTTGAAGGCGATGCCGAAGCAAGTTGGAGCGCAATGATCACGCTGATAACAACCCTGCAACAGGCTGGCGTCTCCAACCCCCTTTTTATTACGCAACCGCTAAACAGTTTGTGATCGAGAAACGAGTACAGGCACCAAGATGAGCCATACCTATAACAATTTGGTGATATACAACGGTTACCCAATTTCGATTGTGGTAGCGGTGACCTTTCATAGCGTGGTTTTGGCGGCATTGATTTATTTTCAAGCAAACAGTAAGCCGCAGACATTAAATTTAGTACAGCCTACCGTGATCAAGGCGCTTCTGATCGACGAAAATCCACAGCTAAGAAACGAACGAATCCTGGAGCGGCAGCGGCTTGAACGACTCGAGCAACAGCGCATTGCTCGCGATCGGGAACAGCAGACGCAACGCGACGCCGACGCCGAAGCGGAACGACTGCGGCAGCGCAGCGCCTTGATTGAACGCCGAGAATTGGAGCGGCTTCAGGCCGAACGGCTGCAACGAGAGCGCGAGCAATTGGACCAGGACCAACTGGCACGCGAGGCCGAACAACGCCGGCAGCGAGAATTGGCCGATGCCGAGCAGCAACGACTGCGGCAACAGGTGGCAGACGACGCGGCAGCGATCGAGGTGGCGCGCACCGAGTTTGAGCTGATGCAGAGTGGGACAGCATTAATCCAGCAGGTGGTGCAAGACAACTGGTCCCGACCTCCCAGTGCCCGCAATGGGATGCAGGCGATACTTAGAATTGAAATGCTCCCAACCGGTGAAGTGACCAGCGTAACAATCACAAAATCGAGTAACGATCCTGCCTTTGATCGTTCTGCGGAAACCGCGGTGTACCGGGCAGCGCCATTCAGAGAATTGCGGGCTTTGCCGATTAATGTCTTTAATGCAAATTTCCGCACATTCTCCCTAATATTTGAACCTGAGGATCTATTGAATTGAACGCACGCGAAGTTGTCATGGGTTTGCTGTTGAGTGTGGTGTGCTTGTCAGCTCAGGCTGAATTAAGCATCCAGATTACCCGGGGTGTGGATAATCCCATTCCCATCGCCATCGTCCCTTTCGCCTGGGAGGGCAGCGGGGTACTCGCCGAAGAAGTGTCGCAGATTGTCAGCAACGACCTCGAACAGGTAGGTGAGTTCATTACCTTGTCGCGTAACAACATGCTCAGCATGCCCAAGGAAGAACGCGAAGTTTTTTACCGTGACTGGCGCATATTGGCGCAGGACTATTTACTGGTCGGTAAAATAAATCGAGCGCCCGGCAGCCAACTGGTGCAGGTACAATATGAATTCTTCGATATCAACCGGGAAATCAAGTTAGCCGGCGAAGTGCTGACCGGCAGCGTGGCCCAGCTCAGAGACATCGCTCATGAGATTAGTAACGTCGTGTTTGAGCATGTCACCGGAGTTCGTGGTGCCTTTACTACACGGATATTGTATATCGTGGCTGAATATGTAAATCCCGAACTCACCAATTTCCGTCTGGAAATGTCTGACTACGATGGGCAGCGCGCTCAGATATTGTTGGAAACCCAGGAACCGATCATGTCACCTAGCTGGTCACCCAATGGCCAGGATGTGGCCTACGTGTCATTCGAGACGACGTTCCCAAGAATTTACATACAGAATATTGCCAGCGGACAACGGCGCCAGATTACCAACTATCCCAATATCAACAGCTCACCGGTGTGGTCGCCAGATGGCACTAAACTGGCCATGGTGCTGTCCAAGGGTGGTAGCCCCGATATTTATGTACAGGATCTCACCACCAATCAGCTGATACAGGTCACCGATCATCCGCTCATCGATACCGAGCCAAGCTGGACCACCGAT
>JADFOC010000175.1 GCA_022563075.1 Pseudomonadota bacterium | reverse complement strand
ATGCCCGACACCGTTAACGGCAGAGCGAATAGACAAGTCTACGCGACACCGAGTGTACCCATTCCCGAATCCATGTATACCGATGAACTCTCCTGGCACAAGGCAGTGACCCATACCGATGATGTAAACAGCTTTCTGCCACTCGAACAATTGATGGTACTGGAAGACGAAGGTGGCATTGGCTGTGTTGCGCCACGTTTTTACTCGGTGCCTACCGAATACAGCCAGCGCAATACCTGGGACGACGATGCACCGGAAATACTGCAACGCTGTCGAGAGGACCGGGTCGATGTAGCGATACTGGTACCGTTGTGACCCGTCTGCCACCAGACCGTGAGTCTGGTTTCGAGATTCCTGGAAAGCAATGGGTTGCCAACGGTGATAATCGGCGCTGGCATTGATATAGTGGAGCACTGCGGTGTAGCAAGATATTTGCATTCGGATTTCCCCCTGGGCAACCCCTGTGGCAAGCCCTACGACAGGGGCATGCAACTCAGCATTATTAGCATGGCGGTAGCACTGTTAAGAACTGCAAAGACTGCAAACACAAGCGAACGCACACCTTATGTGTGGAGCGAAGACAACAGTTGGCGTGACGACTACGCCAGGATAGATGACAGCAATCGTGAAGAACTCCGACTGCATGGCGAACGGCGGCGCCAGCAACAGGCCGCAGACAAGGCGGCAGGCAAATCGCGTGCGGCCATGATTGCCGATGCCATATGATCTGATTACTATTCGCTACGCCGGTAGTAGTCTCATCGAGAAAAACAGCACATACCCATCGAGGTCATAACAATGAAAAAAGTAATCTTTACCCTGCTAAGTCTTTTTACCCTGGTCTGGCTGCTTCCGGTACAGGCGGCGGAGGACGCACGCATATTCAACACGGTGAAAATCAAGTTGGCGGAAGGCCGCCAGGTTATCGGCGGCACCGTGTCGACGCCAGACCCGGACATCTATTGCGCCATGGCCAATTCCGGTTACGATTTCATCTGGATCGAGATGCAGCACAGTCATCTAGGCTATACCGATGTGGCACGCATGATCTGGGCTTGTCGGGGCGCTACCGCGATGCCTTTCATCCGGGTTCCCAATGCCACCGAGGGTGATATTCAAAAAGCCACCGACATCGGCGCCGTCGGCATCATCGTACCGATGGTGGACACCGCCGAGAAAATGGAAAACGCCGTACGCTTTGCCAAGTATCCTCCCCAGGGACGACGCAGCCAGGGCGGCGGTCAATACAGTGCACTGTGGGGCCGCGACTATCGCCAGATTGCCAATGACAACGTCATGATCATCGCCATGATAGAAACTCCTGAAGGCGTGGCAGTTGCCGATGAGATCGCCGCGGTCGAGGGAGTCGATATCGTGTTTATCGCCAGTTCTGACCTGGGCAGTTTCAGCGGCCGCCGTCAGGGCGACCCGGTCTACGAGGCGCTGGTGGACCGTATCCGGGAAGAAACTACCAATGCTGGCAAGTATGTCGGCGCACCCTCGGCCTGGATGACCTCACGTGAAGGCTATCACTTCTTCCAGGGTCCGGGGACTGCTTCGCTGATCAGAACCGGAGTCCGCGTATCTCTCGAAGAAGCAGACCCTTGCCGGTTTTTGCCCTCTGGCGCAACTCCGGTTGCAGGGGAAGATGCCTGCCCCTAGCATTAAAAACTTCAGATTCAGTAGGATCGAATCGAGAGCCTGTAGGAACCCATGCTGAATGGTAAATATTTCAGCATGGGTGCTCCCTGCACCGATGACTGTGGTGCCACGGTAACTGATAAGAATACGCAGTAAACGGAACCGGATTATGCAACTAACAAAAACTGCGGTACTGGTTCTGGCGCTTCTTATATCGACTCTTGGCCTTAGCTTGGAGACACGGGCGCAAGCTCTTGACGACCCGATTCCTGACAAGATTCAAATGGGTGATATCGTGGTAGCGGCCATAGAGTTTGTGCGCTTAGCACAGACTCAGGATTCAAATCCTGACGGTGCGAATACAGCCTACGCACGAATTCAATACTTATTGCCGCTCAGAGACGGCTCTCAACGACTGGTGATAAACGATTTGCGCGGTCTGCTTTATATGACCGACGAGAGCGGTGCGACGCCCACCGTATTTCTGGACATCAGAGAGCAGAATGTAGGCTTCGATGATTCCATGTTTGCCAATGAAACCGGGCTGGCGGGCTTTGCTTTTCACCCTGAGTTTTCCCAGCGTGGCAGGCCCGGTTTCGGTAAATTTTATACGGCTTATAGCTCCGGTTCCGACTACGGTATCGCCGATTACCTGGACGACGTGGCGGAGAATCACGAGAGTGTGATTCGAGAATGGACCACGGATGATCCAGCGGCCAATGTGTTCAGCGGTAGCTCCCGGGAAATTTTCCGTATCGGACAGTTTGCTCAGAACCACAATATCGGCACCATCAAATTCAATCCCTACGCAGATCCAGGTTCGGCAGATTATGGCATTCTCTATGTCAGCCTCGGCGACGGTGGCGGCGCACACGATCCTAACGAGAATGGCCAGTCGCTGACGGCGCCGATGTCCGGCATCATGCGCATCGATCCGTTGGGTGGAGACGCTGTGCATGCCTACGGCATACCCCCGGATAACCCCTTCGTGAATGATGACAGCATCGCCAGCGAAATCTGGGTATACGGCCTGCGCCATACCCAGCAGTTTTCGTTTGATACAGACGGTCGCGTATTCATGGCCGACATCGGGCAAAATCAAGTGGAAGAAATTAATATTGGAGTTGCCGGCGCCAATTACGGCTGGCGCGTGCGAGAAGGCACCTTCGCCACCGCCATGGCTTTGCCAGGCGCTCGACCAGGACCGGTGTATCCCCTGCCTGCCACCGATCCTCAGGAATTTACCTACCCGGTCGCCCAATTCGACCACGACGAAGGAAATGCGGTCGGCAGCGGCTTCGTCTACCGAGGCAGTGCGATCCCCGAACTGCAGGGAAAGTACCTGTTCGCTGATTTAGTAAGCGCACGCATCTTTTACATCGATGTGGCAGACCTGAGCCCGGGCAATCCGGCAGAAATACAGGAGCTAAGGGTCATAATCGATGGTCGCCAGCGCAGTCTAATCGAGGTAGGTGGATATCCTAACACTTATGCTCGGGGATACAGAGCTGATTTACGTCTGGGCATCGACACACAAGGAGAACTGTATACACTCACTAAAGGTGATGGTTGGGTGCGCAAATTGGTTCCTGCTCGATAAGATTTTTTATGCTTTTCATCAAGAAACTCAGGGACCCTATTAAGAATGGGGATATAACAACCAGTATCCGAATTTGGAAGAGTCCACACGTAAAGAAGGGTGGTCGGTACAGACTGGATCAAGGTCATATCGTGGTAACTTCCATCCGCGAAATTACCTTTGAAGACATTTCAGAATCATTGGCAAAGGAATCTGGATTCAACAACCTGGCCGATTTGATGAAGACCGCAAAGCACGGAGAAGGATTTATTATTTACTTCATCAGGTTTTACTATGAAGAGTGATCGCGGAATAAGCATCGAAAAGGATTGGAAAGTCACTCGTTAATTCCCCCAACCCTTTCCAGCTAAGCCGCTCTAGTCTGGAACTCGATTTCCAGCAATCCAGACACTCTCGATGGTCTTGGTATTTTCGATATCCACCGCCGGATTAGCGCCTAAGACCACAAGATCACCCCACTTCCCCGGCTCTAAAGTACCCACGTCGCCCACATTAATGCAGTCGGCAGCGACGCCGGTGGATGCGCGAATTGCATCGAGCGGGCTCATGCCTGCCGCTACCATCATCTGCATCTCCAGGTGTTCGAAGTAGCCCTGGAACCTGGCTGGCGGCCCTGTATCGGTACCCATCGCAATTTTTACACCCGCTTCATCGAGTGCGCGGATGTTGGCCATGGCAACTTCCAATGCGATCTTGTATCGCTGCGCGGAACTGCTATTGCGCAGTCGCGACTGTCGCTCCGGACTCTTCAGCTGTTCGATAATTGCCGGTTCAACTTCTTTAAGAAAAAAAGGATCGGAAAAGAATTCCGGTTCGTTCTCATACACGAAAGTTGAAACTTCACGCGTCAGAGTCGGGATATAGCACACGTCTTTGGCATTAATCAGATTGATAAACTCGGTATCCACAGGCAAGTCTCGAACACTGTGTGCAATCAGATCGGCACCGGCATTGAGCATGTATTTGGCGTCCTCCAGGTAGAAAAGATGCACCGCTACCGGCAGCCGCCGAATGTGCGCTTGATCCACCAACGCATCGAACAGGTGCCGCGGCATTTTTTGGGTAGCGCCAAGATTGTCATCTATCCTGACTTTTATGAAATTCGCGCCCATGTCGGCGTTGCGGTTAACTTCTGCGCGAATAGCTGCCTCGCTGTCGCCTACCACCACACTCCCTGCTACGAAGATACGTGCTCGATTGAGGTCGGGATCATGCTGGCGATTGCGCAGTGCAAAGCCCTGCTCTTCATCGCCACCCAGACTATTGACTGTGGTTACGCCATAGCGGGCGTAGAGTCCAAGTTGGCGTAACAGGTTACCGGTATTGTATTGCCCGCCCCCAAGGCCGAGCGTACCGCCGACGTGGCCATGGGCATTAATCAGACCCGGCATAATCGTCTTGCCACTGACATCGATCTGCCGCGCCCCTTCAGGAATAGTCACCGCGCTGCGAGGACCCACGCTTCTGATGCGGCCGTCGGTGATCACCAGGACACCGTCTTCGATCGGTTCGGCGGCGGTACCATCGATGATACGGGCACCGACAAACGCCAGGCTACCCTCGTTAGCCGTCGCTGGGGGGTTGGCAATCGTCAAAAATCCCAATAGCGTCAAAACCGCTGTTATCGTTGTTCTCATGGTTAGCTCCTCCTGCGGGTTATTGGAGTGGATTTGATGGGAAAAAGCAATAGGACCCACAGGACGCAGTCGCTACTCGGCGATTCCAATCCAGCCAGCCTGGTCCAGTTCAGGCCGATTCAAGTCCCTCGATGCGGCCTTCTATCGATGTAGTATCACCGTCGATAAACCGCGATTTTATTTCTGCGATCTCGTTGCCAAGACCCATTTTGCTGGATCAGTCAAGGCACTTCATGCCGAGGACGGTGCTTTATTAGCTGGATGCAGTTACCGCATTTGGGTGGGCTTTGAGGGTTTTGTGCGGAAGCACGACTGGCCGACCCGCCTCATTCAGTGGCCAGGAGAGACCAGGGAATAAGTCCGCGGCAGCGGGAATGTTGGTTTGGTGTCGGCAGGGTCGAATCGGTTTTCGGCTCGATCAAAACCCTCTCCCTGCGGGGGCAGCATTACGCTGTCCTGCGCTAGGCGCTGGAGATTCAGGCAATAGCGGAACATAGGGACAGCTCTAAATGGTTGACTCGCTAACCGTCATCACTTTCGTCGCTATCTTCCGCTTTATCTACTTCATCTGATTTTCCGACAGTAGCGGCATGATTACTGTCAATAGCCTCAATGCGCACATAATTGCTGGCAGTGCCAAGCCTCCATGCACCTCCAGTCTCATCCATTTCATAGGATATGCTGCCCCTGCCTTGCTCAAGCAGTACCCATACCCAAATATCAACCGGGCCAAGCCCGCCCGCGCTTTTTATCAGTGTGCGTGAAGTATTGGCTTCCAGGGGATAATTTTTTACCTGTAGATTGAGGTTTTGAAGATTGCAGCTAAGGGTTGGATCAAGGAAGTAAGAAGTCTTCTGATCTCCAGTTGACACATAGATGGCCTGATTGCGCGCAACTCTGACGGGTCCTAATACTGAAGCCATATGACATCTCCGACCTGTTTTGGAGAAAACAGTGGGACAAAAGGAACAAGAACAGGGGCCTGAGTTATTGAATTGGCACTTCTACCAGGAAAATAGCCCTGTCTGTGCAAATGAATAACTCTTGCCGCCGTGGCCAAGGAATCTCACTCTATAGAGACAATAGACAATAATTCTGTCCTCCGCCTATTTAGTTTTAGCCTATGCCCCGCCATTTAGACAGGTTATAGGGTAAAAAAAATTTGTGCTCCTGCAGCGTTGAGACCGATCCTCATCCCTGGGCACAGCGTTTCCCTGGCCTGCGCGCGACTCTCATCTGCGTCGGATAC
>JADFOC010000174.1 GCA_022563075.1 Pseudomonadota bacterium | reverse complement strand
GCCTTCCCGGATAATCACGACTACCGCGTTGCTGGCGGCACCGGTTATTTGCATCACATCGTAGGTTAGTTTCGAGACCAGGCGGCCGGACGTGGTCTTGTCAAAATAGGTAGCAGGTAGCGCAATCAGACGATCGATCAATTCACAGCGCAACTTGTGGATGACGTGATTGGCAATAGTGGCGAGGGAATAACTGCCCAGGAATCCACCGATGCCTCTCACCAGCACGATGACAATACACAGCAGTGGACTGAGTATGCGCAGCGATTCATAGTTTTCTGCGGTAATCGCATCGACGGTCCACCCCAGCCACATGGTACCGGCGGGAGTGGTTCCTGCGAACAGGATGAAACCGAGGACGGCGCCGAGCATCGCCAGACGATGCGGGGTCACGTAGCCAAATAATCGCCGGTACAATGGCCAGCTTTGTTGTCGAATATCCGCGGCTTGACTGTCTGTCTCTGGCTTTCTGTTTGACATGGGGATCTTAATTGGGGTCGGTCCGCAGCGGTTCAACCTGTTGTGGTCGTTGCGTGGCAATATTGAGGCGGGTGAATCCCGACTGTCCGATGCCATCCATGGCAGTGACCACCGCCTGATGGGTAGACTCGGCATCGGCGATGAGCAGGATGGGCAGCGATCGATCACCACCGGACTCCAGTTCCAGACCACGCATCAGCGTCTCCAGGCGGTTATTGATCAGGGCGCGGCCATTTATCGTATAACTGCCATCACGTGCCACCACTATCTCGATCCGGTTGGGCAGGTTTTTGGCCAAAGCCGTATCGGCTTCAGGCAGGGTTACCAGCAATCGGGTCTCGCGGTTAAAGGTGGTGGTTACCATGAAAAAAATGAGCAGCAAAAAAACCACATCAATCAGCGGCGTGATGTTGATAGTCAGTTCTTCCCGAAACTTGCGTTTAAACTTCACCTGATACCTCGGCCAAGAGTAATTTTATCGAGGTAGCATTCCGCAGTCGCTGGTTAATGACTGCTGTATGCATTTCACTTCACCTCGACTTTTCTATCGCTGTGCAGGGCATCCACCAATTTGATTGATTCTTGCTCCAGATTCAAGACCAGGGAATCAACTTTGCGGGTGAAGAAACGGTGAAACATGAAGGTAGGGATGGCCACAGTGAGGCCGGCCGCGGTGGAGATGAGCGCTTCAGAGATGCCGCCGGCCAGTGCGCTCGCATTGCCGGTGCCCTGCAACATGATTTCACTGAAGACTCTGATCATGCCCACCACCGTACCCAGCAACCCCAGCAAAGGGGTAATAGCGGCTATCGTTCCCAGGGTATTCAAGTAACGCTCCAGATCATGTACTACCTGGGCCGCTGCCTGTTCGATGCTGTCAATCATGGCGCTGCGACCATACTTGGAGCTTAACAATCCCGCCGCCAGAATCTGGCCCAATGGCGAGGAGAGTCTTAGCTCGCGCAGCTTGGTGGAATCCAACTGGTTATTCTTGAGCCAGGTCCAAACCTGGGCGAGAACGTATTTTGGGGTGATGCGCGCCGCGCTGAGCGTCCAGAAGCGCTCGATGATGATGGCGATCGCCACTACCGAGCACAGGATAATGGGCAGCATCAACCAGCCACCTGCCCTTACTAGTTCTACCACACGTTTCCTCCGTTTAACAGGCGCGTTACTTTAGCACAATCATGCTGGCGGACGCGCTGAATTACGCAGAGCCCCCTATGCTTATCGGCATTAGCGCCAATTGCCTGATTTGCAATTCAATCCGTGCGGCCGCGGCTTCAAACCAGGGGCATGCACCGAAAAAATCCTGCTGGGAATCGATTATTCATGGCCAATGCCAAGCTAATACCAATAACGGGGATAGCGTTCGCGGAAGCGCGAAACCGTGGGCATTGGCAAGTCGGCATCGAGGCTAAAGCTGATCATGCCGGTGACGGCGGTATTCAGGGATACCGCGCCTAATTCATGATAACGCGCCACGGTCCTGGCGGTGGGATGCCGGAAGCTGTTGCGGTACCCCGCCGAAAAAACCACAAACTGCGGCGCCACCAGTTTGATGAAGGCATAGCTGGAAGAGCTGTTACTGCCATGATGGGGCGCTATCAGGATGGAGCTGCTCAGGCCTTCGCCATAGCGCAGCGCCAGCCGTCGCTCGACGGCGGTCTCGATGTCACCAGGCAGCAACACACTGTGAGTTCCGGTATGGATTTGCAGCACACAGGAGTTATTATTTTCCGTGTACTTGGCCGCATCGGGATGCAGGAAACGAAAGGCGACGCCATCCCAGTTCCAATTTTCTGACTCTCTGCAAGCAATCACCGGTAACGGTGCAGTTATTTTTACGGTTCCATTGGGGATCCCGCTACGGCTGAAATTTTTAATACCCGTCAGGCTGCTGCTACTGAAGAGCTCGTTGGCAGGAATTTGCGCAAGCAGTCCGGTCAAGCCACCAGCATGATCATTGTCCGCATGGCTGATGATGATCCGATCGAGCCGCTCGATACCGAGGCGCTTGAGAACCGGAGCCACCACCGCACTGCCAAAATTAAATTCGGCGCTAAGATTTGCGCCGGTGTCATACACCAGGACATGCTGTCTGGTTTCGACGATGACCGCCAAACCCTGCCCCACATCCAGTATGTGCAACCTCAATTCTGCCGCCATCGGCTCTGGCAGAGAGGGCCAGAGCAGCGGCAGCGCTAGCGGTATTGCCAGCAATCGATTGGGTACGGCCGACGGTAATAACACAATGACGGCAGCGGTACTTGCTGCCAGCATTACCGGCACCGATACCGCGCTAAAGTAAAACTGCGACCAGGAACCCACATGCTCAAGCAATAGCCGCATCCATTCGAACAAGCCGGCCATAATCCAGTCGGCGGTTGCCAGCATTAGCAGCGCCACCGATTCGTTGGCGAAACTAACCCCGAGTGCGAACAGGCACAACGGTACCACCAGCATTCCCACCACGGGAATCGCCACCATGTTGACCAGGGGAGAGAGTAATGCCAGATGTTGCGTCCAATAGACTAATGGCACACACAGTGCCACGAAGACCGCCAATTGCGGTTTGATGTAATTCGCCATCATTCGCTGCCGCAAGGAACCAGCGACGCCCGGCTCGCTTCCACGCCGGGGTGAATTCAAGCACAGCAACAGCGCCGCCACCGCCAGGAACGAAAGCCAGAATCCGGCGTTCATTGCCGCCAGCGGGTTCAGACTCAACACCAAAGCCATGGCAATCCAATATCGCATCGATACCGACGTCGCCCGACTGTGCATGCTCCCTAGCATAAACACCGCAATCATCACCAGTGCCCGCTGCGTCGATAATGAAAAGCCAGCCAGCAGGCTATAGGTCAACGCACCGCCTAGCGCCAGAAAAGCCGCACATTTCTGTCTGGGCAGGCGCGTGGCGAATGCAGGAAAGCACCACAGCAGGCCATTTCCTACCCAGAAACAGAGCGCCGCAATCAGACCAATATGCAAACCCGAGATCACAAACAGGTGATTAGTGCCGGTGCGGTTGATCAACTGCCAGTCATCGGCTGCCAACCTGCTGCTATCGCCCAGGGTTAATGCCAGAATAATGCCGACGAATTGAAAATCTTCCACCATGCTGAGTAACTTCGTTCGCAGGCGATAACGCACCGAATTCAAGGAGATCGACTGTTCGGGTAGTAAGCGATTTACTTCACTGGGTCTGACATAGCCCTTGGCGCTGATGCCTCGTTGAAACAGCCAGGCTTCGTAATCGAAGCTGGTCGGATTGGCAAAACCATGGGGTCGATTCAGGCGCAGCAGAAAATGCCAATGCTGTCCTGGCTCGATCGAGACAGCGCCGTAATAATTGAGCAGCACGGTGCGATCTGCGAATTCATGCTCACCGTGGAGAATGCGAAAACTGAATTGCTGAGCGTTGGGTTTCTGCGACGGCAGGCTCAGAACCACGCCCTCTACTTGCATGTCGATGCCTTCAAGCTCCAAGGGCAATCGTTGCTGCAAGATGGCGCTTGCCCAAAGGCAGTGCCAGGCGAATCCGATGATGAAACTGATGCAGCCGGCAGCGAGGCGTGGCCGGTGGCGCTGAATGCGGGCCAGCAAAAGGAAGACCAAGGCGCTGCCAGCCAGGCAGACAGCGGCGAGTATGAGGGCGCTGTGCAGGTCCAACACCAAAGCGCCACTCATCAATCCTAAACAATAAGCGATCAGCGCCAGGCGCACCCGTTTCAACCTCAATCCCTTGAAGCTTATAAGTTAGTGAAGGGTCGGTTGAAATGCGAATTTAGTGAATAATTATTCTGCGCGCAGGGCTTCCGCCGGCTGAATCGCGGCCGCACGTTTGGCCGGGTAGATTGTCGCTAACAGGGAAAGCAGCAACACCCCGGCAATCACCACCACCACATCCATCAGTCTCAGTTGCGAGGGCAGAAAATCGATGGGATAAACTTCGGCGTTGAGAAATTGAATGGAGAAACGACGCTCGATCCAGGCGGCGAAATTGCTCACCTGCAATGAGCCAATGACGCCCAGCAGCACCCCCAGCAAGATTCCCAGCAGACCGATGAAACAACCTTGCCACATGAAAATCCGATTAACCATGGCCGGACTGGCACCCAGGGTGCGCAGGATGGCGATGTCGCCGCGTTTATCCCGGACTATCATGATCAGACTAACCACTAGATTGAAGGCCGCCACACCTACCAGCAGCCACAACATGAAGCCAATGATGTTGCGAGAGAATTTAATGTTTTCATAGATGCTGCCAAATCTGGCGCTCCAGGTCTCCATCGCCAGATCATTCGGCAGCATACTCAGCAGTTCGAATCTCACCTGGTCTGCCAGCAGCACGTCGGTTGTGCGTAGTCGTAGCGCGTTGTACGGGGAGCGCAGCTTGAACAGAGCTCTCGCCGCACGCTGATTGATAATAATCAGTTCGCTATCCAATTCGATGGTGCCTACCCTGAAGATTCCCACCACCTCAAACTTTCGAAATGTTGGCAGTGGCGTGACAGGATTGATCGACACGCGCAGCGAATACAGATCGAGAGTATCGCCCACCGCGACGGCGAGCCGGTTGGCCAGCGTCTCACCGAGGACGACACCCCAGCGTGTGGTCTGCAGTGCGCTGAGACTACCCGAGTGGACAAAGCGAGCTATCGCCGAGTTGGCTGACTCTGCCTGTGGATCTATGCCATTCACCAGGACGCCCTTGTTGCCCGCCGGGCTGGCGACCACGCCCATCTGTTCGATGACTGGCGTGCCGGAAATTACGCGCGGGTGCCGCACTGCGATTGCGGCAATATTTTCCCATTCGTCAGCGCTTAGATTTTCCCGCGAGCTAATTGTGATATGTGGCACTATTCCCAAAACATTTTCCCGCATTTCACGATCGACACCGTTCATTACCGACAGCACAGTGATCAGGATTGCGATGCTGATACCCAGACCGATGATGGAGATGGCCGACATAAAAGCCACCAGATGGCTGCGCTTGCCGACACTCACATAACGAAATGCAATGTAGCGGGAAAATGCAATGGGTTTATCGTTCATGCAACAAGCCGTCTTCGAGTAGCAACTTTCGCTGCATGGAATCTGCCAACTGTTCGTCGTGTGTTACCACCACAAAACTGATGGACAGCGAATCGTTCAGACTCATCATCAGCTCCTGAATCTCGATGGCGGTGCGCCGATCCAGATTGCCGGTGGGTTCATCCAGAAACACGCAGCGAGGTTCGGTAACCAGGGCTCTGGCGATGGCCACGCGCTGCCTTTCACCACCGGATAATTCTGCCGGTCGGTGCTCCACCCGGGCCGCCAATCCCACTCTGTCGAGCATCGCACGGGCTTTCGCGGCGGCTGAATTGGCACCCTCTCCCGCGATCAGCAGTGGCATGCAAACGTTCTCCAGGGCGGTGAACTCCCCCAGCAGATGATGGAACTGGTACACGAAACCCAGGTACTGGTTACGCAGGAAACCACGCTCCGTCTCATTCACCAGCGCCAGATTTTTGCCGGCGACATGGACCGATCCAGCGGTGGGCAAATCCAGACCACCCAACAAATTAAGCAGCGTCGTCTTTCCCGAGCCCGAACTTCCCGCAATTGCGATTTGATCGCCGCTCATGATTTCGAGATTGACACCTCGCAGCACATGGATTACCTGAGGTCC